>JAZKAC010000055.1:0-9740 GCA_040389325.1 Chlamydiota bacterium
TAAGTGTGCCATTTGCAATTTAGACGCGTGTTTTTTAAGAATTATTTTTGAGTGATTTTGTCTATGAAATATGGGGGCGGCTGGACGCGTTCAGAACTTTTGACTGGAAAAAATTTTGCATTTCTAAAACAAAACACCTTAAACAAAGTTAATAATTTAAATAATAGACATCTACTTTTTAAGTTCCGCCTCAATCTGCTCAACTGATGGTAAGCTATCTTTAAAAGCTTTAGGTAGCGATTCAGCTAACTTAGTCTTATAGGTAGCTACTCCTATAGATTTTTTAGTATCGGATAGGGAATATTCAATCATGAGTCGTTTTCCGCTTCGGCAAAGTATCATACCTATAGCAGGTTCGTCATCAGGATGTTTTAAAGTCGCATTAACTGCAGCCAAATAAAAGGCCATCTTACCTGCATACTCCGGTTTGAATGGAGTATTTTTTAATTCTACTACTATGAACCTCCTAAGCTTATAGTGATAAAATAACAAATCTAAGAAAAATTCATCACCATCTACTTCTATTTTGTATTGCCGTCCTATAAATGCAAATCCAATCCCTAGTTCAGTAAGCAGTTTTTGCATATGTGTCACTAAACCATCTTCAATTTCCCGTTCATCGGCATCTTCTTGCATAGTCAAAAAATCAAAGTGGTAAGGATCTTTAAGCATTTCATTAGCCAAATCAGACTGAGCTTTTGGCATAGTTGTTTCAAAGTTGGTAACAGCTTTTCCTTGACGGCTATACAAATCTGAATCTATCCATGTTTCCAAAACCTCCCTTGACCACCCATTTTCGATAGTCTTATGCGCATACCAAAGGCGTTTTTTAACATCCTTGATTCTATCAATTAATACCATATTATGACCCCAAGGAATTTGCGCAGCAACTTGCTGCGTAATTGCAAAATCTGGATAAGACTCAGCAAACTGCTTCATATACAGCATGTTACGAGTTGAAAGTCCTGTCATCTTTGGAAAAGCGGCCTTTAAATCTTTAGCCATACGATCTATTACTTTGCTTCCCCACCCTTCTTCTTTTTGCTTATCAATAATTGTTTTTCCAATATCCCAATAAAGCTCCAAAAGCTTCTCATTAACACTAAGTGATGCTTTTATCTGAGCGCTGCGTATGCGTTCCTTAAGAGTATTGAGAGTTTCCGCATAAGTTGGCGGAATAAGCCCCGATTTTTCAATCATAGATTTTCCTATTAAAAAACAATCCGTTTGGATTTTTTGTGAAGATTATATTAGAACTTTTTACTATTGACAGCAAGGAAAAGAAACTGACTAAAAATGACATTATCGGATATGAAAAGTCAGGATTGCTCTTAGAGATGCTTGTCATCTGTCCGAGTATTACTCAAGGCAATACTTCTAAAATGAAAAAAGAGCCATTAGCTAAAAAATTAACTAAGGCTCTTGAGATTAATTTTGAATGGCTTATCGATACTACTTAAAAATTCAAATCACTCATTACTAACAATAAGAAGTACTTTTCTTCTCACATTGGAGTTAAAATTATCTATGCACTCTTTGACATAGGGATTACCGGATTGTAAACAAGAATTTCTTACTTCTAAATCTTCTAATTTAAGGCCTAGCGATTCTAAAGGATAGGAATGAAGTTTTGCAAAACGAGCAGGATTTCCCATTACTACACAAAATGGAGGGACATCTTTGACTACAATGCTTCCCATACCAACAAAAGCATGGGCTCCTACAGTTGAAAAGCCATGCAAGGCGGCAGCAATACCCAAGACAGCACCTTTTAAAACGTGACAATGCCCCGCAAGTGATACTCTCGCACAAAGAATACAATCAGATTCAATAAGACAATCATGGGCAATGTAAGTGTATGCCATGATATAACAGTTATCCTGAATTTGCGTATCTAATTCACCAATACCTCGTTGAATGATAGAATATTCGCGAATAACATTGCCATCCCCAATGACAACACAACCTACACCAGGCTTGGTTTTATGTTCCGGATCCACACCTATCATTACTTGAGCGCAAATCTGATTATTAGATCCAATAACTAAAGGACCTTTCAAATAGGCATTTGGACCAACGGTCGTATTAGCTTCAATTTCCCCTTCCATGATCACGGAAGGATGAATATTAGCAGACGGATCTATCTTAAAGTTCTCATTCATATTCAACCCAAACAAGTACTCACATTGAAAAAATAACAGCCCTATACATATGGGCAGTACGAAACTCTTTATATAGAAGATCATCTTATCAATTTTTTTTATCTAGGGCAAAACTCCTTGAATACTCCATCGAGAGCAGCACGTTCTGATCTAACAGCTCCAAGTTCTTTTTGATGTTCTAGAAAATCAAGACGAGCCATTAACTCTTTTACCGTATTTTCACAGACTGAAACTGTTTCCGCATAGCGCTCAATATCGCGATGACCCGTTCTTTTTATCATCTCAGCTATTCCCAATAAACATCCAACCTCAGTACGCTCTGCATTTAGTGCATTTTCTAAAATATTAGTTTTATCTCGAAGGTGAAATTCTCTCCTTTCTAAGATCTCAATCCTATCTTTCAAACCATCGCAAAAATCTCTTCGCTCCCCTATCACACCAGTTTGTGTAGAAGCTAATAAAAATCCGACAAAAAGAGTCTTTATGCTTAATGGTCTTTGAGCATAACTATGTTGTGGGGGTCTTGAATTTACACCTAATTTAGAAATACTCATTTTTTACCTCATTAAATATTGCGGTTGCGATTGGAAAAATAAATCGATGATAAAACTAATGAACTCACTAAAACTCCGATTATAATCATCTGTGGCTCGTTCAATGTTATTGAAAAGCCGCCAGGTATAGCAGTATATGTTTTAGGATTAAGCTTCATAAATTCATTTAAAACAGGTGAAACTAACACGCTAATCCCCGCAATAACAACCAAAGCAATCTGCTTAACTTTATCCAGAAGGGCTCTCGTTCCTTGCATGAAAATTTCGTTATCAAATCTCAATCCAATACTACTGCTGATTTTTTCGATACCACTCATAAATTAACTCCCTTAATTTTTTCATGTCCGAATATCTTTACAGAGCACCTAACTCAAAATTATTATACAAATAATGCCTATTTCAGTTGCTGCTTTTTATCTCAATAATTAAAAAATTTTCTACGAAATTCTATCACAGATTAAAAAGATTGTCAATTCTTGTTTTTTAAAAAAATAAATCAAATTCAAAAAATTCTATTTTTATTTTTTATTGAAGCCATCTTTAAAAAGATATATTCTGCTATGAGTGAGGAAAAGTTATGGAAAGTAATGAAATCACCTGTTCTTCAAAGCTGTCAAAAAGACAGATTCAAGCATTCCCCTATATTCTATCTAGCCCAAGCTATGAAGAGGCTGCAAGAGCTGCTAAAATTAGCCCAAAACAAATCTATGAATGGCTAAAGAATCCAACCTTTCGACAGGAGTTAAAAAGACAGCGGACCGACATTTTTTGCGATGCTTTGACCGTCCTTAAAGTTAATACACAAAAGGCAATCCAAACTCTAATATCTTTACTGGATGATCAAGACCCACGGATTCGCCTGCTAGCTTCTGAAAAGATCCTCTTCAACGCTTTCAAAGGGATTGAATTTTTAGACTTAGAAGAGAGAATCGGAGCTCTTGAATCCATTGCTGAAAAAGCATCTAAAAACAAGGGCTTACAAAGGGCTGTACCATGAGAATATCTTGGAAAACTAGAGTTAGTGACTTAGAGAAAATGGCTTCTTATACTTTTGGTGCCGAGATTTTTGAAGACTGGCTTGAAAAAAACCGACATTTAGAAACAGATGATTATTGGGCACTGATAGATCTTGCTCCGCAAGAACTGCGCTTAGAATGCACATTCTATGTTTTAAAAAAGCTCAAAGCCTCTAGGTAAAGATTACGTGTATTTCGGACTTCCTGCATTCTGATGGGTCTCTTCTAAAAAAGACAATACATTGCGACACTTTTCATCACGATCAATTGCAACTCTATAGCCTTTAAAGGGTACTTTATTTCCTCCGGACTTACCGAAAAAAAGAACCTTTAACGGATTTTTTAACCCGATACGGTCTATATGCTTAGGAATAGACTCTGTTTTGTCTACGAGATCAACAGATACCATACCACCATCTCTATGATTCTTTAGTAAGTTTTTTATAAATCCATAGGGACCAGACTTAAGACTTGCTCCGTCATTAAAACGCTTTAGATAATATTGTTTAGGTTCCGAAGAATGACCGTTATATACAAATATCCATAGCAAATTTTCCTGCATATGAAGCTCTAGGGTTACTTGATCTACGGGAAGGCTCTCTAGCTTCACATCAAACCCTCCTGAAGCAACCATGGTTATCTCATTGAAGAGAGTACAAAAGCCTTCTTTAAAAAATGACCCTGTAAAAATAATTGGATGGATATCTTGATCAGATTGTTTTTTTACAGAAACTATCTCCCACCACGTCATTTTCTCGCTTAAAACAGGAAGAGGATTGTAGTCTTTTCTTCGAAGTAGATCGCTATCTTTCTCAAAATATGAATCATCGGTAGTCCAATACCATGCTGCAAGCTCAAAGTAATACCATGCTGCAAGCTCAAAGTAATGCCATGCGATTATAGGGTCTTGCGCTTGCTTCCAACTCATAGTTTCTCTTGCTGAGTTAGCTTTTTCTACGGAAGGGGCAAAAGTATGCCTATCAATCACGTACTCTTCTTTTAGCTCTAAACTTCCATTTTCCATGAGGAAACTTTTTGTGATTTTCCTAAGCACAGCATATTTCTGACACATCTCTAAATGCCCCTGCTCAAGAAGCATCTGAATGAGTCCCTTGACTTCACAATAAAACCTAAAATAAAAAGGTTGGGAAGTGAAGCCTTCGGTAGGATCTCCTGAAAGGACTTTCTTAATTGTAAGGATCTTTTTCTTGATGTCGTCATCTTGACTCTTAACAGGTCTTTCTATTTGAGATAAAACTTCTTTTATCTGATTAAAAGCTTCTTCCTCGGCAGCACTGTAATGATGAACAAGCTCTTCGTATTTTTTACGCCACTTTATTCTCAGATTTTCAAGTGACGGATGCGTTTGAAGGAACGGAATAATTTGCTTACAAAAAAGGGGTATTAACGTCTTGCAATCTACATGAGCTTGAATTTGCTTTTCAAATCGTTCTAACACCTCTAAAGGAAAATTTGGGCTTTCCATGCTTTGCTACCTCTTTTATTATTCATAGACAAGGGTACATCTTCTCCTCTATTTATTCCCAATATTTCCTCTATATCCCCTTTTGATTCCCATTTCAAAGATTAAGATTCCCAAAACAAGCATTTTCATTCCCATTATCAGGCGATAAGATTCTTATTACTAGACTCTTAGTGTATATACTAAAGTATGAAAGCAAAAAAGTCGAAAGACGCGCCACATCGCCCTACAGATCTTCTTACACCCGGAATAACTTCCGATCAACAAGATAACCCTATAGGGGAATTTTTCGATTTATTGCTTCGTATAGACAAACGTAACAACCCAGAGCTTTATGGGCATAACAAAAGTAGAACTTCTTCCGATTAAACCACAAAATGGCCTTATGGCATTTGCTAACGTAGAAATTAACAATCAATTCTACATCAGCTCCATCGGCGTTCATAGAAGACGTGATGGAATGGGCTATAGAATCACCTATCCCACTCGCAAAGTAGGGGAGAAAAACCTTTCTATTTTTCATCCAACCGAGCCGTCTTTAAGTAAAGAGATAGAAAAAGCTATTTGCAATAAAGCTGAGGAAATTTTAAGGCTATAAATATTAACAAAAAAGTAACTAATAGATAAAATTATGTCTAATCAAGACAAAGTCAGTAATAACTCCTTTCCACTAGGAGATGGATTTGAAATCAACTCAAAAGGGGTTTGGTTTTCCACTCCGACAACAAATGGAATGCAAACAACTTTCGTATGCGCCCCTCTTTACGTGCTTGCATATGCCCGCGACGATCGTAATGAAAACTACTCTAAACTATTAAAATTCTCCGATCCAGACGGTAAAGAACACCGTTGGCTGATGCCCCAAGAACTACTTTCTGGAGATGGGGGAGAAATAAGAAAAATGCTTCTCTCAAAAGGATTAAAAATAGGCGAAGATAGAAAGGCTAAAGATCTACTAACCCGCTATCTACTTTCCTGTGATCCTATTGATCGAGTAAGAACAATAGACAGAACTGGGTGGCATGGACAATCTTATGTTTTGCCTGAAGGCCCTATAGGCAAACAAACAGGAGAAAAGGTCTTATTTCTAGGGCCTCAAATAGGACAACCTATTTTCCACTCAGCGGGGACCTTAGAAATGTGGCAATCTCGTATAGCTTCTCGCTGTGTCGGAAATTCCCGTTTGATCTTTTCTTTAAGCGCAGCTTTTGCAGGCCCTCTCCTAGGGATCTGTCATGAGGAAAATGGGGGCTTTCACCTGAGGGGAGCTAGTAGCACAGGTAAAACAACAACTCTCTATGTCGCGGCCTCTCTATTTGGGGGTAAAGATTATATCCAAAGATGGCGAGCAACCGCTAATGGCTTGGAAGCTACAGCAAAAATGTACAATGATCTTTTGCTTCCGTTAGATGAAATGGGCGAGATCAGTCCAAAAGATGCCGGAGAAGTCGCCTACATGTTAGGAAACGGCACCGGAAAAGCTAGAGCAGATAAAACCGGAGGAGCAAGGGATAAAGCGAAGTTTCGTTGTCTTTTTCTTTCAACAGGAGAGATCAGTCTTGCCCAACACATGCTTGAAGATGGTAAAAAAGCAAAGGCGGGACAAGAAACACGTATTGCTGATATCCCTGCCGATGTAGGTCCTTTTGGGGTATTTGAATCTATTCATGATTGCTTTGATGGAGCTAGTTTTGCTAATACAATTATGGAAGCTGCTAGAGAATGTCATGGTACCGCCGGTCGTAAGTACATAGAATATTTATCTGAAGATTTTGAAAGCGTAAGAACAGCCGTTGACGGAACTATTGATGCTTTCGTAGATAAATATGTTCCTAAAGGATCTTCAGGCCAAGTAAAATGTGTTGGACGTCGCTTTGGACTTGTTGCAGCAGGCGGAGAATTAGCCTCTTCTTACGGAATCACCCAATGGCAACCAGGAATAGCAAATACCGCAGCAGGAAAGTGTTTTGAAGACTGGCTAGAACATCGAGGAGATGACAAAAACTTAGAAGAAAATAAGATACTTTCTAAAATCCAACTATTTTTTTGAGATGCATGGAGATAGCCGCTTCTCTCCTTGGCATGGAGAATCTGAAACCAAAACTTATAATCGAGCCGGATTTAAAAAGTTTGATGGAGAAAAGATAGAATACTTTGTCTTAGAAGAGGTCTTTAAAAATGAAATTTGTCTAGGGATTGAGTGGAGACAGGCAGCTAAACTTCTTGTTCAAAAGGGTTATCTTAAACCATCCACCGATGGCAAATCTACCCGTTCCGAAAGCCTTCCCGGCATGGGGCAGGTAAGATGCTACAGATTTGAAAAGATCCCGATAGAAAAAGAGCAACTTGTATAAGAGTTACCTCAAGCTTATCCCGTGATATAAGTGAGAATGTGAGAGGAAAAACTCACCTTCTCACCTATCTCACCTTAAAAATATTAAGTAAGGAAAAAAATATGACAACACAGAGACAAATCATAGCAAATCAACAAAATGCAAAACAATCTACCGGCCCTAAAACCCTACAAGGCAAAACAGTGACTTCTCAAAATGCCCTAAAGCATGGATTTTTTAGTAAGGAAATCCTTTTAGATGGAGAGTCCAAAAAGGACTTTGAATCTCTAAAAATGGAATTTTACGATCAATTTAATCCCCAAAGTTTTCTAGAAAGACTCTTTTTAGAAAGAGCTTTAGCTGCCACATGGAGATTATCCAGAATTACGCAAATGGAATCCGTGCTTATGAATCATGTAGCAAAAAGATCTTTTGAAGGAAAAGGCTTTACTGAAGTTCTATCCGGCTATCTTGGAGATGAGCTGACTCTGTTATCTCGATATGAAATTTCTTTAGAAAGAGTTCTTTTCAGATCTCTTGCTGAACTTCGATCGTTACAAGAAAATAGAAAGTCGTGCGGACAAGTTGAAATTGGCTTTGTTCCGCAAAATTACAGAGAAGAAGTTATCCGATAGATATGATACAATTAATGACTTATTAAAGATGTAATAAAGGTGTGAACATGAAAGCAATATTGCTAGCAAGAGTTTCAAGTAAAGAGCAAGAAGATGGACAATCTATCCCTGCTCAAGAAAGACGCCTTAGAGAGTATTCTGAGAGAAAAGGCTTAATCATCGATGAAGTATTCAAAATTACAGAATCCTCAACAAAAGAAACGCGTAAGGAATTTGAAAAAATCTTAGACCGTATCCGTAAAACCAAAGAAACAATTGCTTTAGTAGCTGATACGATAGATAGGGTACAACGCAGTTTTAAAGAATCCGTAGTCCTTGAAGATCTCAGGAAAGAAGGTAAGGTAGAGATCCACTTCATGAGAGAAGGACTAATCCTTAATCTAAAGTCTAATAGCTCCGATATTCTCCGTTGGGATATGGGAGTAATGTTCTCTCGTAGCTATGTCCTTCAGCTAAGCGACAATGTAAAGCGTAGCAAAGAGCAAGCTGCTAAAAATGGAACTTGGATTGGACTTGCCCCCCTTGGATATAAACACACCCTGAATGAAGCCGGAGAAAAAACAATCATCCCTGATCCTGAAAAAGCCCATTTCATTACAAAACTATTTGAGTTGTATGCAACCGGCACCTATTCCCTTCTTAAGCTAAAGAATGAAATTGCAGAGCTTGGGTTTACATCAAAAAAAGGACAAAAGATTGCTAAATCTCAAGTCAGCGAAATCCTTAAAAACCCCTTCTACTGTGGAATGATGAAGACAAAGTATGGGTTAACGGAACACCACTACCAATCTCTTATTTCCCCCACTCTATATCAACAGGTGCAAACCATCACGGCCGGATACCATAAAAAACCTCACAAAACTGTAGATAGGCCCTTCGTCTTACGAGGCTTGATCACATGCTCTCATTGCGGCTGTGTTGTCACTCCCGAGATCAAAAAACAACGTTACATTTATTACAGCTGCACTAACGCAAAAGGAACTTGTAAAAGGCTCTATGTACGTGAAGAACCCTTAATGGAAGTCCTGTCAAGCTACTTTTCTAACATAGCTTTAACCGAAAAGCAGATTAGCGACGTAACAAGCTATCTAAAAAAAATCCATGAGTCCGAAAGCCTTTTTCACACGGAAAGTCTTTTGGCTCTCAGAAAAGATCAGGACAGAATTCAAAAACGTCTTAACCAGATCTATGACGACAAGCTTGATGGTATTATAGACGAGAAGATGTACTTAGAAAGAGTTGCTACATATAAGGCCCAACAGGTTGAGATCATAGAGAAAATGGCTCTACATGAAAAGGCTGACCAAAACTTTTACGTCTCGGCAAACCTTGTGATGAACCTAGCAAAAAGAACCAAAGAGATTTTCGAAAGTTCTGAACCTGATGAAAAACGTGAACTTTTGAATTTAGTATTTCAGAACTTGCAACTTAGCGACGCAAGTCTTTCAGTACAAGTGCAGGAACCGTTCTTAACGATGCTAGATTTCAAGAGTCGTCCAGAAGAATGGGGGCGGTTGGACTCGAACCAACGAATTCCGAAGAAGAGGGATTTACAGT
>JAZKAC010000056.1:0-4018 GCA_040389325.1 Chlamydiota bacterium
AAAACAAGATGGTAGAAAATATTTTAGTATGAGTTCAAATGAAAAGCACTATAGTTGACAAACTACAAAATGTAGGATGTACAGTTGAATATACATTAGTTAAAGAAGGCCCCCATAGCCCCTATCATCCTGGGATGACAGATGCCTTAATTAAAGCAACGGACTCCTTTGCCGACACTGGTCATTTTTAGTCCGACAACGTTAGGGCAGGAATTTCCTGCCCTAACCTGCCCTTTCAATCAGAACCTTTAGTGATACTCTGCTTTAACCAAAACAACGCGTCATGAAGCTGTGGATAGCATTCTCCAATAACCTCAAAAAACAAACTTAAAATTACTTCTTTTGGAAAAAAGTCTTCTGCATCTTTAAAGATTTGATCCATAGCCGCTCCTGCAAGATTTACAGAATCTGGTGTTTCTCCCAAATTCTTGTTATCTCCAACCCAAAACTCGTCCTCTTCTTCTAAGTATTGTAAACCCTGAGAAACCGTTTTTGGAAGCACCAATCTTTTGGCCGAATGCGCCTGTCGCCATTTCCATCTTTTACAATGAGTCCCTAAAGGATTAAAAATACATTCAAGTTGCTGGCTTTGATCATCGGATACATTCTCCCCTAAAATATCTTCTCCCGAGTAAAAATCAATGATCTCTCTGCAAGGTCTTGCAATAACTATGTCACCCTCACTATCGACTTTTTCCACCTCCCAAGATACTAGCGGTCCTATAATTTGAGAAAATACGGGCAAAGGAGAATTCTTGCAAAAATCAATGAGGTCTTCTTCTAACGTTTCATCCCCTAAAAGAATCCCTTCTCTGCATAAAAAATCTGCAAATAAACGAACTTGTAATTCTTGCAGATCCCCAACCAGCTTCAAATCTTCTATTCCATAAAGATTAGCAACTCCCCAGAGAATAAAAGGAATAACGATTTCTTTATGCTGAATATTAAAATTGACAATTTGCATTATATGAGACCAATCCACCCATTCGGCTTCCTTGCTATCAGGATACTCTTTTAAAAAAAATTGCATCTCAGCATCATGACTTCGATAAAAATCATCTTGTTTTTGTTGTTGAGTTATAAAGAACTCTTGCGTTTTTGGATGAGACACAAAAGCTAAAATCAAATCTCGATTCACCAGCAACTCATGAACGACCATTTCTTCCTTGGTCGCCTCATTTGAGATTGCCGCAGAAAAAAGACTTAAGACAGATAGAAAAACAAACATCTTCATACAAACTCCTTTTTTTCTACAGAAAAGTACCAGAATAAAACAAATAAGAACATACTTTCAGCTAAGAGAATTGAAGATTTTTTCAAAAAAAGATGCCTAAAAAAAAGACAAAACTGGTAGCATAGCGTTTAATAAAAATATATTATCTTCTAGAAAATTACACAAAATTCAAGCTTATGTTTTTAAGAACCTTAAGTCATCCGATCTTATCCTTATCTACCCCCTACTCGAAGCTAATAAAAACACTTGTTTTTGTTTTTTTATTATTAGGCCACTTCACCTCATCGTTTGCTCTAACGATTCATATTTATGGAGAAAAAAATGGGAAAGGACTGGAAAAAGATATTTCTATTCTTAAACCAGCGATCACAAAAGCAGGTCACGATGTAGCCGATTTTTCTCCCTCTTACGTGCAATCTAAAACCGCTGACATAAATATCTTCTTGGAAAGTTTAAATCTTGATCAGATGAAAACGGCTACTCATAATTGGTTTATCCCCAATCCAGAATGGTATCTACAAGATCTTGCCTTATTAGATAACATCGATCTTATTTTATGTCGTACTAAAGAAGTAGAGAGGATCTTTAAAGATCTTGGGAAAAAAACCTATTTCTTAGGTTTTACTAGCGAAGACTGTCTCTTAGACATACAAAAAACTACCTCTCCTTTCTTCATATAGCAGGAGGCAGTAGGGAGAAAGGAACAAAGGCTATCTTAAATATCTGGAAATCAGATCTTCCCGTCCTTACAGTTATTAAACACTTTCCAGATCCGTTTCCTCGCCTTAAAAATTTACGTCTTATCCCCATTAAAATTCTTCAAGAAGATCTTCGCAAAATACAAAACAAAACAGGAATCCATCTATGTCCTAGTGAAGTAGAGGGATTTGGTCACTGCATCTTCGAAGCCCTTTCTACGGGAGCTGTTGTGATCACAACGGATGCGCCCCCCATGAATGAATTTATTAAAGACCCAAGGTGCCTAGTACCCTTCTCTCATAGCGCTCCTACTCACTTAGTGAACTTCTTATTTTGTTGACCCCTTATCATTAGACCAGACGATTAGATCTCTTCTATCTCTACCGCTTTCGGAACTACAAAAAATCGGAGAGGAAAATAGAGCTTATTACCTAGAGCAAAAAGAAACATTTCATCAAAGATTGACCGAGCTTTTACAATCTATTCAGAGTTGAAAAAAAATCACAAGCATAATGGAAGAGCCCCCTCCATCTGGATTTAGAGCCTCGACACATCCAAGCTCTTCCATGATCATTCCCTCGATAATCCGATGAAAAATTCGGACGCTTACAAATCTTTTACTCTTTTTAATTAAACCTCTTATAAACAAGATAAGACAATCCAGCTGTAGCAAGAACACCCGCAGCTCTTGCTAACTGCAAGTTTCTAAGTGATTCCTTCTCTGCAACGACACTAATCTCTACAGTCTTCTTAGTATTATAACTAGTCCAGTCCTCCCTTAATAGAGCTCTCTCATGTTGTTGACCATCTATAGCCATTGTCATTTTTTCTGTATGATCGTTAAATCCATACTTAAATTCTTCCCGCGAGTTCGATACTCTATTAGCCAGTCTCATCACCTCAAAATCAATCAAGGTCTTGTTGTTACAAGAGATCGTTTGCGCTGCAATGTAGTTTAACTTCCCACGCGCTTCAACAAATTGGGCTTGAGAAGCCACTTGTCGGAAATAACGATGTGGCAGCAAGCACTTTCCTAAAGCAATAAAACATCTAGAAAGAGGATCAAACAGTCTTATATCCTCGGATTCTTTTATCTCAAGAATGTAGGAGCGTTCTAAATTCTGAACCTCTTTAAAAATCCCTTCTATCGTACCCGTTTTTGAAAAACTAGAGGATTGTTCTAGCAGCACCCGATCCGCACCCCTTGCCGCCTTTCTTGATGCGTCGTGAACTTTATCATATAAATGAGAAATTGGCTTAATTGTCATATTATCCTTATTAGCGAAATAAAATGATTTCTCATATTAATCGGCACAATTATAAATCGGATTTTGCAAGTTATTTTCTGGTGTAACAGAAAGTCAATACACCCGCGCTATTTAAACTATCCCCGATCGTCTAACCACTTCAGATATGGACAGCTTTGTGTTGATGCAATACGATATTCCCTGCAAACAATAGGCCGTTCTTCATAAATGTTACAGGTGTAATCCTTATTTAAAAATGCACAATATCTGGTTTCTGTTACTAGAATAATACTCAACTCATCATTAAGTTCTTTAGAAAATTCTATAACTTCGACAGGGTTGGTAACGACTTTATTTTTAATTTTCTCCCAAAGATTTTTTGGAAAATCAATAATACCACAACAAATCGCTTTACATTTGCAATGATGATTTCTACAATCAAACTCCATATATTCTTAATTCCCTTTAATGATGCTCTTATTACTTAAACTTTTTCCATACAAAATATTTACATTTATTTGTAAGAACGGCTTAACCGAACTTCAGCAGGCTAACACGGCTAACACCTGTAATTTGGCATTATAACTCAGGCTTTCCCGAGTGTTTAGATTTTGAGACTTGACAGATTTAAACCATAGACCCTCTCACCAAACGTAAGAGGGTTCCTACTGCCCCAATCTTGGTTATCGATTAAGTAACTTCGGAGGGTACCTTCGACCTATCCTTACGGATCTTTCGCTATGACACTCATGTCGAGAGTATTGCCATAGAGGAACTTGCTTCACAAAAACGCGATATCCTCGCGCATCGACATGAGTCATAGCATACTAAATTTAGA
>JAZKAC010000057.1:0-2778 GCA_040389325.1 Chlamydiota bacterium
TCGGAATTTATCGCCTACCTAACGAGTCCTTTTTACTTTGCATAAGCTTTCTTGAAACAACATCCGATCTTGGTAGCTCTTGCAGAGTAAGTAAAGTTTGGAAGAAGTTGATTGATAGTCCGCAAGCACAAGTTTTTTGGAAAGAAGCCTCTATAAGAGAAGGCGTTCCTATGGTTCAAGGAGAAAATCGCGATCATAAAGACGATTTTAGGTTCCTTCGCTCTATCACCATTAGCAAAAAAGTAATAGGAAAGTATTTGGGAGAAGTTGTTGGAGATGTGCCTCTCATGAGCGAAGATCTTTTTATTAGGTTAAAGACCGAGAAAGATTCTTTCGAACCTAAAAAATCCCAAAGAAAAACTCACGTCGTTATTATAGACCCTTCAGCCCTTAAGATAACCGTTAGTCCGAATAGACCTCTCGACACGGATGCAACAGGAATCCTCGTAGCTGTTCCCTTTGCAAAAAGAACAAAAATCGTCCCAAAGGAACTTACTGTCCCATTCACATTAAGAAATATCAAGATGCTCGCTACCTATCCCCTTGCAGGAAAAGAAAATGGGCCTGTGTTTGACTCCAATTCTTGGCCCGAGGTTTTCAACCTATGCAATATCCCTCCCGACCGCAATAAAATACTTATAATGAGAAGGAAAGTTGTCGCAAAAAATAGTTTTTTTTATGGTAATACTGGTCAAAATGCATTCGTAACAAAACGTACATGGAAAGTTGTGTCGATTCGACAAAGAGGATTTTACGATGCTATTGAGATACTAAAAACTGGAAAATGTCCTGATGGTCGAAATCCACGGACTCACGCGCGTAGCGCTCAACGTGTAAGGTGGAATGGTCGTTATTATAACGCGGAGATCGGAGGCTTCACTCCAGGTCTTGGCGTTGGCTTCACTGGCAGCGACTACGCCTCTCCCCATGCTGGAGTGGTACCTGGCATCTATGCGGAAGTTCCCGAGCTACGAGAACTTTAGATTAGATCTTTTAATAAAAAAATTAGACAAAGTCACCTTCTCCCTTTACACTTTAGCTAACTTAAGCAGAGAGCTATGTCAAAACTGGAAAAATTCTTTAATACCGTCGGCGCAATTAACCCAGAAAAACACTACTTCCTCCCTCATCGACTCGACTGGGAGCTGCTAACCGATTTTATTAAAAAAGAATACTACTTTGTTCTTCATGCTCCTAGACAAAGCGGAAAAACAACAGCCACTATCGAATTTGTAAAGCATCTTAATCAAAAAGGAACCTACAAAGCTCTCTATCTAACAACAGAGCCCGCCCATGGTTCAACAGACGATGTTAAAGAATCTATTCGAGATCTTTTAGAAGAATTTAGAGATTAAATCACATTTTTTTTTACCTAATGACAGCTCCGTACAGGCTATACAAACCGTCCTGAAAACTTCCATCAAACAATTTGTTTAATAGGTGTAAGAGATCTTCGTGACTATAAAATAAAGACAAACTGGCAAGAAGGATTAGGAGTTTTATACAGTCCTTTTAATATTAAAGCAGAATCTTTGATCCTTCCCGACTTTTCATTAGAAGACATCAAAAACCTCTATAGACATAGACAACATACGCAAGAAACAGGACAAGCTTTTACGGAAGAAGCAATGGAATATGCTTTTACCCAAACACAAGGTCAGCCTTGGCTTGTTAACGCCTTAGTCTATCAAGCTTGCTTTCGAGACGTTCAAGACAGATCTATCCCTATTACAAAAGAGGTACTGGAAAAAGCTCGCGAGGCTCTTATTAAAAGATGCGACACTCAGCTCTTTTAGATCGATTGAATGAACCTAGAGTACGTAACATCATGGATATCCTCCTTAGCAGCAGCGATGGGCCAGGATTTGATCCCGATGATCTACATTACGTACGAGATTTAGGTCTCATTAGCCGAAAAGAAATTCGCATTGCGAACCCTATTTACCAAGAAATCATCCCAAGAGCTCTTGCCTTCACTAGACAAGAAGAAATTATGCAAAAAAATGCTTGGTATGTAAAAGCAGACGGCTTGCTGGATATGTCAAAACTCTTAACGGAATTTACTAAATTTTATAGAACCCATTCGGAAGTGCGGCTAGAAAGATTTGCCTACAAAGAAGCTGGACCTCATATCATGCTGCTTGCCTTTTTACAACGCACCTTTTCATAACCTGGAAAACAGAGTCTTTTATTATCGAGCTTAAAGTAAAACGACAAGAATCCGATATAATTGAAGGATTACAACAAGCTGCAGAGTATAAAGACAAATCAGGAGCTACTTGAAGGACATTTAGTGGTCTTTGATCGAAGTGCAGAAAAATCGTAGGAAGATAAGATATCTTCACACTATCACCTCCATTAAGATTACTTTTCAAGACTCTAAAATATCTTATATCAACCTTTTCCTCATAGATATGTCGGTCTGAATAGCACGAAAATTAGATTATTCAGCCCGAAAAATAGATTGCAAAAAACGTCTGAATACTACAATAATTAGATTATACAGACGGAATTATAAGGAACGCCATGTTTTTTGGGAGAGAACCAGAACTAGAACAATTAGATAATTTTTTAAAAAAACCGATAGCGGCTATTGCCGCTTGCTGTGGTCGACGTAGAATTGGAAAGAGCACTCTAATTGAACATGCCGCAAAAGGATATCCTTTTTATGAATTTTATGGATTACCTCCTAGGGAAGGACTTACAAACCAAAATCAACTAGATAATTTTTCACGTCTACTTTCTAAACACTTTTCTATTCCATTTGTACAGTTTAAT
>JAZKAC010000058.1:0-11091 GCA_040389325.1 Chlamydiota bacterium
TTCTTATAAAGGGACTCCTCATTCTCCAGAAGCCAGAGAATTTGGGAATTTTACTACTGAAGTCTAAAATCTTAAGAAGAGGCATAACAAAATCATATAATTTTGTTATGCCTTTTTCTTTTTCTCTTTATATCAAAAGAATTTTATGGGAACGTCTAAAAATAGGATTTTTTTGCTAGACTAGAGGCCCTTTATGAGTATCCGTTATTATCTTTTATTGCTTGCGGGATGTATCACTACTCTAGTGTCTGTCGGTTCTTTTTTTTTAGATAACGTTATACTAACAGAAGATCTACAAAAAGGGCGTCAAGAGGGCTTGACCGTTATTAAAACCATTCATGAGAAAAAAAGGGATGGAGAAGAAAAGTTCTTAGCCTCGCTTATAGCAAAAAACCTATCTCAAATAAATGCCACTTTAGAAGTGATCTCTAGTTTTAATCCTTTGATGGAATGGTTTTCTTCGACAGAAGAGCATAAGATGAAAGGCACATGGAATAATGCCGCTAACCTCATCCAGCAAGATGACTGGATCGGCTTTTTACAAAACACTACGGAATCAGAGCTCCTCTCTTTACTCGTACCTGAAAAAGGTCCTTTTTTTGAAGTTGAAGAACATCCTATACAAGAGGGATTAGCTTGGGTCTATGTTATAGGGTCCGTTGCTTATGAGAATCCGTTTTTGGGGATAAAAATTCCTATTAAGGTTGTAGATCCCGACACCGAAGAGGTGAGCTCTTTCCTTGGAGCTGGAGTAGTCCCTACGGTTTATATTTTGTATGAGCCTAATCGATTTAAGACATTACATTTTTCCTTGGAAAAAAAAGATCCTTCTTTATTTTTTGATCAAACTCCTTTTGCAGGAGGAGGCATTGAAGTAGATGAAGTGGCTTTTTTAACAAACCTTTCCAAGGCCGTAGCCTTCATGCAAGATCCCTCTAGAAAGATCCCCCCTTCTAAAGAAACGAAGTTTCCTCTGGTTCCTAAAGAAGAGAGTCAAAAGACCTTTAGCGAGAAATTAGAAGAAGATTTTCTTGAAAGGGTAAGTTATTCAAATGAGCTATTTCTAATTTGGCAGGCTTCTATTTTACGAGAGATGAAGGTTTTTGGGGATAAAGAAAAAGAGCAGTACTGGCCTGATATAATGAGTTTTTCAGATAACTCTTTGCAAAAAAGCCAAGCTTTTTTTATTAAACCTATTATGGATTTTTCTAAGCCTTTATTTGACGACGCAGCCTTTTTTGCAGCGAACCCTCCGAAGCTGGAAAAAAGTTTTGTTTCTTCAAGTGGCGCCATTATAAAAAGTCCTCAAAATAACCGAGCTTTTTTAGTTAACACGGCAAAGCTTTCTTTGCCGGTAGGTGAAAAGAAATTTGAAAGTTTACTAACGCTCGGGATAGATCTAAACGAGACATTGAAAACTATTATAGCAAGTTCGGAGCGGTACTGCTCCATCTTTAGCCAAGGGGAGATCTTAGTCAATATAGCCCCTGAAGGAAGGGGCGAGATCCCGTCTCAAGTGTTAACTCCTATATGGAGTTCCCAGTTACAAGTGCCGATGGGGACTGTTGAGATAGCGGGAGTGCTATACTATTTTACTCGGATGCAACCCAACCCCGATATCGATATGCATTTTTTTCTTTTTGAACCAAGGAAAGAAGAGTTTAACTTCTTATATACGTTTGAAGAAAAGGTAAGAGCTGTTGTTGATAGAAATAGGATGAATAAGAGCATATTGGAATTGCTCACGATTTTTGTTCTTTGGATTTTGTTACTGGATGTCGCAAAGAAAATTACGGATCCTATTGTAGCTTTATCGGCTGCGTTAAAGCATGTAAAGAAAGGGAACTGGGAGCTTATTAAAATGCCGAAGCTTTCTTTTAAAAAGAACAACGAAATTAAACAGCTATTTGATTCCTTTCAAGACATGGTGGAAGGGATGAAGGAAAAAGAGAAGATTACGGGCATTTTAAATAAGGTAGTTTCCGAAGAGATTGCAAAAGAAATTTTAAAGGGAGATGTCAAGTTAGGGGGAGAAGAAAGGGTAGTCTCCATGTTATTTGCAGATATACGAGGATTTACGAATTTGACACAAAGCATGAACCCTCATGAAGTCATTGAATTTCTAAATAAATGCATGACCAAACTCTCAAATGCCGTGGAAGATAATAAAGGCGTCATCGATAAATATATGGGTGATGGTTTAATGGCTCTTTATGGAGCTCCAATTTCTTATGAAGAAAGTGCCTTACATGCAATAATCTCTGGCTTAGCGATGATAGACACATTAAAACAGTGGAATCAAGAACGGATAAGGGATAAACTAAGTCCCATCTATGTGGGGATCGGGATTCATACGGGATCTGTCTTTGCAGGTAATATGGGAGCCCAAAACCGGTTGAATTATACCGTTATAGGAAGCTCCGTGAACTTAGCTTCAAGATTGTGTGCAGCGGCAGGTCCTGAAGAACTTCTTATTTCCGAAGACACATATACGCAACCTTGCGTAAAACATAATGTGGAAGTACAAGATAAAGGGCTCATGGCCTTTAAAGGCTTTGATGAGAAAAAACAGGTGTTTAAAGTAGTTCGATTGATAGCTAAAGATGCAACCAAATTTTTAATGGAAGAAAAGACATAGAATATATGCTAGTAGTTAGTTTTTTTGTAATACTTGGGCTTAGTGTCTATATTTTGTATCTTAAAAGACTATCCAAGAGAGATCTTTTTAGAAAAGAATTAGAGTCTTTGCTTGATGTCTTAAGTGAAGGGATTGCCGTATTAGATCAAGAGGGAAGAGTGCTTCAAATGAATGCAGCTGCTAAGCAGCTGCTAGGCAGTCGTAAGCTTTTGATTGAAGATAACTCCCCTCTTGGGGCTAAAAGCTTAGCTTTGATCGCTATCTGTCAAAAAAGAAGAGTTCCCGTAACGGATTCCATTTGTATAGAGAAGGGGAAAAAGAGATATTTTGATCTTGTCGTGATTCCCTATGAAGAAAAGATGTTTTTGCTGATGCAAGATAAGTCAAGTGAGCAGAAAATATTAGAAGTCGGAAAAGATTTTATAGCTAATGCCTCCCATGAGTTAAAGACGCCGATTACGATCATACGAGGGTTTGCTGAGACTTTACAAGATATGGTAGAGCTTCCTAAAGAGATGTTGGATGAGATCTTAGAAAAGATTGTCAGAAATTGCAAGAGGATGGACTCCTTAGTACGGAATCTACTTACCTTATCCGACATAGAAAATATCCCGTTAGCAAATCATAGGTCTTGTGATCTTGTTGCTTTGGTAGAAGAATCAAGAAGGGCTGTTTTAGCTGTGCATCCTCAGGCTGATGTGGAGATTGTCGGAGAACCCGAGTTGATGGCAGAAGTGGATTCTAGCGTTTTAGAGCTAGCTCTTCTCAACGTGTTGGATAATGCCGTCAAGTACTCAAAGAGCCCTGCTAAGATCTCTATCTCCGTATATCAAAATGCAAATATGGCTATGGTCTCTATCCAAGATCGGGGAGTCGGTATTTCCTCTCACGATCTAGAGCATATCTTTGATCGATTTTATACGGTTAATAAAGCGCACTCCCGAAAGCTGGGAGGAGCCGGTTTGGGTCTTTCTCTAGTGAAGACAATCGTAGAAAAACATGAAGGCACCCTTCATGTAGCTTCTATATTGGGAGAAGGAAGCACGTTCACTTTGACGCTTCCCCGTTTCCATCCATAGATTTGAAGATTAGGTCAAAATCGACAAAACCTCTTATAGATCTTCGATCTCTTTTACAGATAACCGTGTTGTAAGGTGGATGACGGAAATAGGGACTCCCTGTTCTTTTAAATTACGAGCCATATGCTTTAGAGTTAGTGCTTTTTCTTGCTCGAATTTAACTTCCATTTCTGCTTTTTCCAGCTCGGCTTTAGCTCTTTCTTCGGCCTTGCCTTCTCCAAATTTTTGATCCAGAGAAGAAAGATAATCATTTTTTGCTTTCTCAGCTCGTTCATAAGCTAAAAGCTCTTCCCTATTATTTTCACTTCCAAAGATTCTTTTAAAGGCTACATCATTTTTGGGATCTAAAAATTTGCCAAGCATAAAAACTCCTATAAGATTCAGTATAAAGCAGGCAAATCTCTTTTACAATCATTTTTCGAGGGAAGTTCCTTCAAGGTCCGTGGTAGTATCTGGTTATAGTGCAACGGTTATAAAGAATGGAGAATAGCAAGCTAACATAGAGGAGTATGTGTTAAAAAATTCAATAGAAAGCGAAAGCTGGGGTGTTTTTATATAAACATAATCAAAAGTGTTAACATGCTTATAATCAATGATGCTCAGATTTTATCTGACTGAATCGGCAATTTACATTGCCGATTTTAATGAAAATCAGCTAGAATAAATTCTAGATACGTATTAAATTGGAAGTCTAAAAATCTAAAAAGAGTAATTTTATGATTCAATTATTAAAGGAAATAATAATAGACTCTCAGCAGACAACTCTCGTCACAGGAGTGCAAAGACATGTGAAAATAACTTCTTTAACTGGAAAATCTACTATATGTATGGGAATCCGGCGCGGCGGGAAATCCACATTAATGAACCAAATAATACAAAGATTACTGGAAAGTGCTATTCCACGAGAAAATATTTTGCACATTAACTTTTTTGATGACCGACTACATCCCCTGAAGCAACTAGGACTTTCCCCTGTTTTAGAAGCATACTATGGCTTATATCCCGAAAAAAAAGGGACCGAAACTATTTACTGTTTTTTCGATGAAATACAAATCATTCCAAATTGGGAATCCTTTATAGACCGATTAATGCGCTCCGAAAATTGTGAAGTCTATCTTACGGGGTCTTCTGCTCACATGCTATCTCAAGAAATTGCCACTCAAATGAGAGGACGATCCCTTTCTTGGGAAGTTTTCCCTTTTTCTTTCTCTGAGTTTTTGGACTCTAAAAAAATCTCTTGGAGAAAAAGCATTTCCAGTAAACAAAGGCTCCTTATACAACAGGCCTTTGATGCTTTTTGGGAATCGGGAGGGTTTCCTGAGGTTGCGCATATCGCAGATCATCAATTAAAGATCAAAATCCACCAAGAATATTTCCAAACCGTTTTATTTCGAGATCTCATTGAACGGCATAACATTTCTCATCCAAAATCATTACAAGATTTAGCTTATAGACTAATTGATACCATAGCCTCTCTTTATTCTATTACTAGCCTTACGGGATATCTAAAATCTTTAGGTCATAAAATTTCTAAAGAAACCGTTTCTCAGTACATCTCTTGGTTTGAAGATGCTTATTTCCTATTTACAGTAAGGTTATTTGATGCGTCCCTTGCTAAATCTCATGCAAATCCTAAAAAGATCTATTGTATAGATCCTGCAATGGCAACTTCTATAGGATCAGGTATTCTTGTTAATAGTGGCCACCTTTTAGAAAATCTCATTTTCATATCTTTACGACACGTGGCGACTAGCATCTATTATTTTAGAACAAGCAATGGGAAAGAGGTGGATTTTATTATTCAAAGACCAGACAGGAGTTTTCTTTTGATTCAAGTGTGTGATTCTCTTGCAGAACCTAAAACAAGAAAAAGGGAGATTGCGGCTTTACATCAAGCTATGATAGAGCTAAATACTCAAGAAGGCTTTATCGTTACAAGACACGAAATGGAAGAGCTCACCTTGGAGGGAACTACTATTTCTGTTTTGCCTGCTTGGCGTTTTTTACTGGAAATACCTTCCTTAATAATAGGTAAGCCTTAGCAATAGGGAAAAAATTAGAATCCGTAAGACTAATTCCGCTAATTCGATTGGATATCGTCTAGGTAGTTAAAATTATTTTCTGCGTTATTGAGTATGTGTAGAATTTTTTGCTTCTGATCGTCATCGAAAGCTTCTTTCATTTTAAAAAGTTTAGTCACGGTTTTTTCAAGAGTGTCTAAAAGCTTGTCGATAGGATTGATCAAGTTTTTATCTTCATCCGAGCTAAGTGTCGCTTTAACATGAGATATGATGTTTTTGGCTTGTTCCGTGTAGTGTGTTTCTATGATGTCGACCTTTTGATCTATCGATGCATCTTTAGAAGCTAAAACATATGCCGCTTTTGCTGGCATTTCTTCCAGTTTGTTTTTTAGATGTTCTTTTGGCAAAGAGTTGTGTAGCTCAAAATAATTTAGATAGTTGTATCCTGTAGAATGACTGCCGAACACAAGATGTAGCCATTGCTTAAATCCTTTTTCGGAATACCTTAAGATTTCTCGGGCCTTAGATATTCTTTCGCCAAGTAATACGATGTTTTGTCTGTTGATAGCTTTTAGCTCTTTAGTCACGGTTGCCAATGCTGTCATATCTTCAGGATGCTCTTGGTCTTTTTCTTCGCCGAGTTCTATATCTAAAGAATCACGACTAGCTCTAAAGATGGCACAGACATCCTTGTATTCTCCGTCGCTAAGCTCTTGGACTTCTAAAATTGCATTAAATGAGTTATGGGTAGATGCAAGACTTGGGGTAAGAGATTCTTGCAAGAGATCGGTGAGTAAGGCGCTATCGGTAGTCATGTAAGGCTTCTTTTTTTAGGAGGTTAATGAATGGTATATATTCAACGTCGGATACTTTTTAGAGAAGAGTATAGCTTTCGGGTTAGATTTTCAACTCCTTGTTTTTTTACAATTGATAGTAGAGCTCTCTCAGGTGAAACCTCGAAACTTTCCTGCCAAGTAAAGGGGATAGTGATGCACGGCCTTTTGACCTGAAGGCTCAAAAGGTTTTCCGCTAAAAATGATTTGATAGATCGGATTGTATTTCTCCGAGAATACTTTTAAACTTTTTGCTTTGGTGATAGTTCCCGATTTGACTTCTATCGGAATAACATTTCCGTTTATTTCTACTAAAAACTCCACTTCTGCAGTTCTCTCTTGCCAGGTAAAAAGTTTGTCTTTGCCAGCAGCAATGAGTTCTTGAGCTACAAAATTTTCGGCAAAATAGCCTTTATAACTACCATAGTCATAATCTAAGATGGATTTAGGAGGAAGATCGCTCATGCTGCCTAAAATCCCCACATCAAACATAAGCAACTTAAAAAGATTCTCTTTAGAATAACCCGTGAACGGTAAATGTCCCGTATTGGTAACGTGTACTTTTATAACAAGTCCCGTAGCCTCTAGCCAGTCAATAGCTCCGACCAGTCGATCATAATGGGTTATACCGGGAACAACTCCTTTGAACTTAAATCTGGCAATTGAATCTTCTTGTACTTTACTTAATTGAGCTGGGACGGCTTTTAACACCCTATCAATATGCATGGAATTTACCTTCCCTGCATGCTTAGCAATGTCTGCATAGTATGTGTCCAATAAATCGGCTTGTTTTTTTCTAACAAGAGAAAAAGCTTCAAATGGATTATCTTTATTATTTATGTAAGTTGCTACAACCTCTGGAATCCCTCCCACGATAAAATAATGCTTTAAAATGTTCCAAAGGTGTTCATGCACTATTTCTGTAATTTTATTTGTAGAATTAAATTCTTGAAAGATGGCTAAAGATTTATCTTCTCGTGCCATCAAAAATTCTTCAAACGACAGCGGTCTTAAAGTCTCGAATGTAACTTTTCCAACGGGAAAAGATGCCAGATTCAAATGTAATCCTAGAAGAGATCCAGCTCCGCAGATGTGAAGCTTCGGGCATTCTTCTTGGAAATACTTTAAGCTTGTTAGGGCGTTTGGGATCTCTTGAATTTCATCAAAAATAACAAGATCTTCCCCGATGTTAATGGAGCGATCGCTATGAAAACTCAGTTCATTTAAAATTCTTTGGGGGACTAAATCAGGATCAAATACCTTAGATAATCCTGGCTGCTTTTCAAAGTTAAAATAATGCGTTTGAGCAAAGTGAGTCCTCCCAAATTCTTTTAAAAGATGAGTTTTACCAACTTGTCTAACGCCCTTTAAGATAAGAGGCTTACGGGCTTCGCTTTTTTTCCACTCAAGCAATTTCCCCATCATTTTACGTTTCATACAAAAAAACCTATAAAAAAAGTGACGCTTTATTCACCTGAATATAGCAAAAAATGACATTCCTGTCACTTTTTGCTACGAAAAAGTGACGCTTTCGTTCATTTCTGAGGAGTAAAGCTCGTGTATCCAGCTTCGGTGATAAAAATAGTGTCTTCATGCCGGATACCCCCTGTTCCAGCTAAGTATAGGCCAGGTTCTATAGTAAAGACCATTCCAGGCTTTAGGATAAGATCCCCTTCTAAGGCATCGAAGCGAATTTTAGGAAACTCATGAACTTCCAGTCCAACGCCATGACCTAGGCTATGGACGAAATACTCTTCCACTTGATATTTTTTAAAGACGGTCCTTACAGCGATATCAAGCTCTTTGATATGTAAACCCGCTTTACATAAGCTTAAGGCGGCTTCATGAGCTTCAAGGACGATGGGGAACCATTTAGATAAAATGGGATCTTTAGGTCCAAAGAAAAGCATTCTTGTCATGTCGGAGTGGTAATGATCACAGGTGACTCCGATATCGACTAAGATAACATCTCCTTGTGTTAAGCGTCTTTCCCCCGCTCTATAGTGGGGCATAGCGCTATTTTCTCCAAAGGCGATGATCGGATCGAAGGAAAGACCCGTGGCTCCTCTTTCTAAACAAAAAATAGTGAACTTGGTGGCTAGTTCCTTTTCCGATATCCCTTCACATAAGAGGGTCTTTATATAAGTGAAGCCCTCCCAGAGGAGGTCTGCACTTTTTTGCAGACTCTTGATTTCGGAAGGATCTTTAATCAATCGTAGGTTTTTTGTGATAAATGGGAGGGAGATAAAGGAGATTTCAGGATGACTTTTTTGTAAGGATTGCACCCTATCGAAGGTTGTCTTAGCTCCATCAAATTTCACGCTTGTAACCGAGTTTCTTTGTAGGAAGGGGGTTATTTCTTTAGGTGATAGTAAAGAAGCTTTGCAAGGAGCTTTTTTAGCACTTTCTATATATCTTCCATCGAGGAGTAAAAGAGCTTCCTTAGAAGAAAGCCATAGCTGTCCCGTAGACAAGGTAAGGCCTGTCAGGTAGTAAAGGTCTATAGGATCTTCTATCAATAGAGCCGAGTCTTCTGAAAGGCTTTGTAAAGAGGATATTCTATTTTTTGTGAAACAGTTGTTGTAGGTCATCTCTACCTAAGAAGGTGATAATTTTTCCTCCAAGTGGACAAGCACAGGGAGAAGATGTTTTTAATAAGGTTTTAAGCAGAAAAAGAGCGTTGGCTTCCGTATAATGTGTTTTTCTTTGAGAGGATATCTTCGCGCAGGCAGAAGCTAATTTTTTTTCTTTTTGGTGCTCTAAAAAAGATTCTTTTTCTTCCAAGCAGAGGTAGTCTTTAAGAAAATCCAAAGCTTCTTGCTCCCCTAACGTTGGAGGAATAGCTTCTATAAGGAAGCTATTCCTACTTTTTTGTAA
Organism: Chlamydiota bacterium; assembly: GCA_040389325.1. GTDB lineage: Bacteria > Chlamydiota > Chlamydiia > Chlamydiales > Rhabdochlamydiaceae > CAIJXB01. Next base: position 9,449 of record JAZKAC010000058.1, read on the forward strand.
GGAGAATCCCAGATTCTCGATCTCACCTAAAGAAGCCTCAATCTTTTGAGACTCGTCAATAGAGCAGGTAAAGGTCAGGGGAAGGAAAAGCATCTGCTTTTCCTTGCTAGTTTCTTCTTTTTTTAAAGAGTCAAAAAGAACCCGAGACCCTGCTCTTTTAAGATCGATAAGAAGAAGCCCTTCTTTCGGCATGCCCTCTAGGGTAACGCTAGAGGCGTCTACCCATAAGAAGTGCTCATAAAGACCGATAGCTTCAGGTTGCATTTCAAAAGAAAATTGAAGCTGCTCTTCTTCAAAAGGAACTTTAAATTCCATCTGCATCGGCTCTGAAGGCTCTTCAGGTTTTGTGAAGAAGCTTTTTTCCGAAAACAGATTAAAAGGACCCCGTTCTTCCGAAAGAGGAGGAGTCGGGGAGATTAATTTTTCTTCAATTTTTTCACGAAGCTTTTCTTTAAACCACCTTTCATCTTGTAAGCGGATCTCTTTTTTCTGGGGATGGACGTTGACGTCGATGAAGTCTTTAGGGATAGTGAGATGTAATACATAAATAGGAAATCTTTTCTCCTCGATTCTAGTTCCGAAGGCATCTTTTACGGCAAAGGAGACTGCAGGACAAGAGACGCTTCTTTTATTGACAAATTGATACTGCAAGGTCCTGTTAGGTCTCGTATTATGAAAACTTCCTAAAAGGCCTATAAAAGAAAAAGAGGAAAAGCTTCCTTCTAAAGGAGTGTAGTCTTCTAGAAATTCATCTCCCAAGACTTCTTTAGCTCGGATTTTTAAGGCCTCTAAAAGATTATCCGTAGCGGGCTTAGTTAGTTTTAAGATTTGATCTTCGCCGCTATAGAGTTCAAAGCAGGTGAGGGGATGAGCAAGGCTTAAGGCGATCATGGCTTTAGTGATGTCGGCAAGACAAAGCCCGGGAGACTTTTGAAACTTTTTTCTTGCGGGGACATTAAAAAAAAGCTGTCTTATCTCTATCGTAGTTCCTTGCGTTCTCGCGCATGGATTTACATGTAAGATTTTTCCTGCTTCTACAAGAACTTCGGTTCCGACTTCTAAAGAATCTGCCGTCTGCAAAGTCATTTTTGAGATAGCGGCGATGGAGGCTAACGCCTCCCCTCTAAATCCCATCGTAGCTACTTCCAAAAGATCCGCTGCCTCCAAGATCTTGGAGGTAGCATGCCTTTCTAAAGATAGCAAAGCATCTTCGGGGCCCATCCCGCAGCCGTCATCGGATATTCGGATCTTCTGTAACCCACCTCCTAATACCTCTACGACCACTTTGGTAGCCTTAGCATCTAAAGAATTTTCTACAAGTTCTTTGACTAAAGAGGCGGGATTTTCAATGACTTCCCCTGCCGCAATTTGATTAATGGTATGTTCGGAAAGAATTTTAATCTTGGTTGTCATCGGTTTAATTGCCCTTTTGAAAAGAAATTTTATTTTCCTCTATATATTACAATATCTCAAGAAGAAAATATTTTTACGATGTGAATCATTTTTAAAAAAGTCTGTTCTATTTACTTGTAATTTCTTACAATAAGAGGAGTTTAGAAGAGTTGTGGCGCTAGGACTTGCCTTTAAGGGAAAAGAAGTATGCGTGAAAGAATCTTTTTTAGCGTAAAAAAATGAGGGGAATT
>JAZKAC010000059.1:0-9997 GCA_040389325.1 Chlamydiota bacterium
AGGTTTAGTGCACGCATACCTCTTGCAAATCCTATACCGAGAACAGCTCCTACAAGGCAGTGGGTAGTTGAGAGAGGGATACCTAATTTAGAGGCTACAAGTATGGTGGTGGCTGCGCCAAATTCTGCACAAAAGCCTCGAGTGGGGGTAAGCTCCGTAATCTTTTTCCCGATCGTTTCTATGACTCTCCATCCCCAAGTAGCTAGACCTAAGACAATTCCAATGCCTCCGAAAGCTAGTAGCCAAGAAGGGATCACGGCAATTTCAGAGATAGCTCCATTTTTAATTATATCGAGGACTGCAGCTACAGGTCCTATAGCATTGGCAACATCATTCGCTCCATGGGCAAAAGCGACAAAGCAGGCGCTAAAGATTTGTAGATAGACGAACATCTTTTCTACTGTCTTGTATTCAGAGGCTTTTTCAATGGGCTTTGATTCTTTTCTCATGTTTTGAGCTAAAGAATTCACCTCGGATGCAAGATTTGACACCTTGTCATGAATTTTTTCAAATGAGGCGGATTGTACTCTTTGTAGGTGCTTAGCTGCTTTTTCAAGACTAATAATATTTTGTGGTTTTGAAGAAGCAAAATGAGGGTATGTATCAGGGTCTTTCACCTTCTTTACCAGTTTGTAGGAGATGCAGGCGGGGATAAAGCCTGAAAGAGTGGCAATGAGAGTTAGTTCAAGGAAAGAAAGGTTTAAATTGAAATTTTCTAATCCATTAAATAATAGACTGATAGAAAAAACAAAAAAGACTACGAATATAATAAAAGGATAGAGTTTTTTTGTTTTTTCAATAGGATTTAAAGCGAAGAGTATTTTTCTTTGCAAAAGACTAAACATAAGATAAGAGATGATACCGCTTATCACGGGAGAGGCTATCCAAGTAAGGACAATAGGGATGAATCTACTCCACTGGACAGCTTCTGCCCCGCCTATAATTAATCCAAACCCTACAATCGACCCTACGATAGCATGTGTTGTAGATACGGGCCATCCGCAGTAAGAGGCAATTTGTAGCCATATGCCCGTTGCTAAAAGGGCGGCGCACATGCCTAAAATAAGTAAAGTTGGGTCAATTAAGAAGACATCGGTATGGAGAAGGCCTCTTTGCATGGTTTCCGACACGCTGCCGCCTGCAAAGTAGGCACCGCTAAATTCTAAAATGGCTGCAAAAAAAACGGCCTTTTTTAAGGTCAAGGCTCCTGAGCCTACAGAAGTTCCCATGGCATTAGATACATCGTTGGCCCCGATATTCCAGGCCATGTAGAATCCTACAACCAATATAAGAATTTGAAAAAACGAGTCTAGTTCCATATATAGATTACTTTAGTTCCAAGATCATGCGAATTTTATTCGCAAGTCCTTCCGAGAGTTCAGCAATAGATCCAAGTTCCCTGATAAGATGTTCCCATAGATAGAAAGATGTCGTAGGTAAGGGGGGATCTTGTGATAAGAGTTGCTTGAGTAGTTTTCTTTGAACCTGACTGACTTCATGTTCCAGGTAGGCAGTATGTTCTACCATATTTTTCACCTTTTCAGCTCCAATGCCTCCAAAGGAAGATTCAAGCAGTTCGTCAAGCTCTTCTATGATTTTTTTAGTTTGCCAAAAAGTTTCCGTGCTCTTTTTGTAAAGTTCCTTGAGATCTTCTTTAAACTCTTCTTGTAGGTCGAGAACTTTAAAAGAGAGTAAAATGCCAAGTTCTTCCGCTTTATCGGCAATGTGATCTTGAATTGAAAGGATATCTAAGAAATGAGATCGATCAATAGGAAGAAAAATGTTTTTAGGTAGATGATTACGAATGTCATTTTTCGTGAGGTCTGCTTCGTGCTCTAACTCGGAAAGATCTTTTGCTAATTTTCCTATTCGCTCAAGATCTTTTTTGGGTAAGATATCAAAAATATCCGTGAGTTTCTCTATACAATTGGCAACTCTTTTCATATGAGTCTGAAGAGGAGCAAAGGGGGATTTTCCAAAAAGTCTTGCAATGGTAAGCATAAAACATTTTCCTAAGAAGGTTATCAGAGAATACTATCTTTATAGGACTCTTTTTGTAAATAACATTTTGCTCGGAACTTTTAGCCGAAATTATTTAGGTAACGGTTTATCGCAAGGAGCATAGAGCTGTAATAGGGTTTGATCCGTTACTTGTAGATCGTTATCCAGTTCCGTTGCATTTTCTACGGCAATCACATCCCCTCGTTTTAGGTACTCAAAAGCTCTGGACTGCTTAGGATGTTCTTTAAGAGTTGTTCCTAATGTCTTTTTCCCTTTAACTCCACAAAGGAAGAATCGCTCTCCTTTGAAAGTATCGACAGGTGGGCTAATAATTCTATAAAGGGTTTCAGGAAGAGGCTTAACATGACTGTGTAAAGATCCAAGAATTAAATAAGACATCTTTAAAGAGCTCAGGTTAATCTTGGCAGCTCGTTGTATTTCTTTAATCATGAAAGGTTTGTTTTCAAGAGGTCTTTGTGCGAAGCAAGGAGAAGATCCGTGTTTTAATGCAGGGCAGTTTCCCTTCCAGAGACAAGGCGCTACAATAGGGATAGGAGAAGCTGCTATAGCATCTCGTAAAGCAAGGAATCTTCGGTTGGTTTCCGTAGCGGAAGATTCTACGATGAGAAGATGTCCTTCAAAAGAAAGTAAGCGTAAAAGTTTTTGAATGTATAGAAACTGCGCTTCTGTGGAGTCGAAAAAGGTGAATAAGCTATAGGGAAGAACGATAAGATCCCATTTTCCTTCTACAGGAAGAGATTTTAGTTGTTTACAGTCTGCAGTACGAACCGAAATGGGGTGTCCAAGATGCCCTGAAAGGTCTGCGCCATAGGCTAAAGCCGTTTCGTTATCATCTAGAGCAAAGGCTTCCGTGGCGCCATGTTGCAGAGCAGCTAAAGAAAATGCAGCTCCCTTAGCTCCGATTTCTAATACTCGAGTCGGAACTTTAGGCAGTTCTTTAATTAAGCTGAGGCCTTCTGCGTAGTGTATAGGCCATTCATAGAGTAGATAAGCTCCAAGGGATTCTTTAGAGGAAAGATCGTTAGACTCTCTATATGCTAAAAAGTCTTGGATAAGAGATTGAAACTCTCTTGTTTGTAAACGATCTTCGGGGCCTAAGGGAAGTTTCATTAGCTTGCGCCAGCGTCCGATAAGGTGGGGGAAGATGATATCCCATTCAGGGTGAAGATTAGCGGATTTTCTTTTCATGAAAAAATAGCCTGCTTTTCCGCTTCCGTCATTTCTCTATAGGATCCTTCGGGGATCTCTCCCAAAAGAAGACCGCCGATTCGGATTCGTTTAAGCTCTAATACTTCAAGTCCCGTTTGTTGTACAAGGAGACGAACTTCTCTTTTTTTCCCTTCTTTTACAACAATTTTCAATGTTCCTTTTCTAACCTTGGTTACTTTGACAGGTTTAACCCAGTCTCCGTCAATATCGATTCCGTTAGAAATCTGAACAAGTTGGTTATGGAAAGGTTCGTTTTGTGTTTTAACAAGGTACTCTTTGGTGATATTAGAGGATGGGTGTATAACTTTATTTGCAAAGTGACCATCATTAGTTACGATAAGAAGTCCTGTAGTCTCTCTATCAAGACGACCAACGGTAAAAAGTCTTTCCGAGACAGCTCCGAAGAGGTCTCTAACGATTCTTTTTGTCCCCACGCGAGCGTTAGAACAGATGTAGCCTTTAGGTTTGTTTAAAAGAAAATAGAGTTTCGGTTCTTCGGCAGAAATTTTTCTTTTTTCAACGCAAATAGAGTCTTCTTTTAAAGATACTAGGGTTTGAGGAACAAGAATCACGGTTCCATTCACCGTAACTTGCCCTTCAAAAATAAGTTCTTCACACTGTCTTCTAGAGGCGACGCCTGCCGCGGCTAGTACTTTACTGAGTCTTTGTTTTGTTTCCATGGGAAATAGAATACAGGGATCTTGAGTAAAATACAATGATTGCTTTGTTTTTTTTATAAATCTTTAATTCTTAGTTTCAAGTAGGGAACTAAAGTCTCCAGTTTGTTTTTAGATAGCTTGTCGACTAGGAGATAAGAATTAAATCTGCGCTGTAAAAATTATTTTAAACTCTATTCGACAGGCAGGCCGAGAAAATGAAAAAAAGAATCTTTGGGTATTTTTTTCCATTCCGAGTATAGTTTAGGTGAAGGGAAAAGGGAGGGATACAATGGCAAGGCTTATATTACTTCGTCACGGGCAGTCGGCTTGGAATAAGAAAAATGTATTTACGGGGTGGATTGATATTCCCTTGTCTAAAGAGGGGATTGCGGAGTCTATCGAAGCCGGAAAGAAAATAAAAGATATTTCTATTGATGTGATTTATGCTTCTTCTTTAGTTCGTTCTCAGACAACGGTTTTTTTAGCGATGGCAGAAAATGTCTTTGAGAGAGTTCCTTGTGTGCAACATGGTGTAAAAGAACTCTTTTTCGAATGGTATCAACGGGGTAGTGAAGGGAAAAATCTAATTCCTCTTCATATAGCTTCAGAGCTTAATGAACGAATGTATGGAGACTTGCAAGGAAAGAATAAAGAAGAGATGAGGCAAGAATACGGGAGTGAGCAGGTTCAGCTCTGGAGGAGAAGCTTTCATATAGATCCTCCTAGGGGGGAGAGCTTAGCTAAGACGACTGAGCGATCGATTCCATTTTTTACCGAAGTCATTTTGCCAGAATTGATGAATGGAAGAAATGTACTTGTATGCGCTCACGGCAATTCTTTAAGAGCCATTGTGATGCATATAGAAAAATTATCGGAAGATGAGGTTTTGCATCTTGAAATTGCGACAGGAGAAATAAAAGCATATGAATATAAAGAAGGAGCAATTTTTCCCGTATGAATGAACCCGTATATTTAGATCATCATAGCGCTACCCCGCCGCTAAAAGAAGTGCTGGAAACATTTGTTCGCACCTCTAAAGAGTATTGGGGTGTCATCAGCTCCTTTCATTTCATCGGGCAACAACCCATGTATCCTTTGCAAAAAGCTGTTAATAGTCTATTTGATAAATTAGGGGCTAAAGCAAAAGATGAGCTTTTTTTACTAAGAGGAGAAGAAGCCGTTTGGCGTGTATTTTTTCACACGTATCTTCAAGTCTCTAGAGAAACTGGAAAAACTTTATTTCTGACAGCTCAAGAACAAGAGATGTCTTGGATAAAGCTTTGTGCTCAAATGGAAGAGTTAGGCTGTAGTCATAAGGCTCTTCCCTTAAATGCTAAGGGGCAAGTAACAAGACAGGCTTTAGAAGCTGCCATAACGCCAAGAACTGCTTTATTTTCTATCTCTTGGGCAGACGGTCTCACGGGAGTCATCCATCCTGTAGAAGACTTGGTGGCTGTTTGTAGAGAAAAGAATGTTCTGTTTCATATAGATGCTAGTTATGTTTTTGGAAAAAGATTTTTTCGGTTTCAGGATATAGGAGCCGACTTCCTAACGATCGACGGAGCCAGTATTCAGTCTTTGCAGGATACCGGTCTTTTATTTATAAAAGAGGGAACGCCCGTGCGGTTAGAAAGATCTGCACCTTCTATTGCGATTGCCTCCACGCTAGCTCTTGCTGTGGAAGAAAGACAAAGCAAATTTGAGCACTACTGTATGGAAACAGCTAGATTAAGAGATCGTTTAGAAGAGGGAGTTCTGGAAGGTTTTTCAGAAGCGGTCGTTTTATTCAAAGAAGCGGATCGTTTGCCTAATGTTACCGTTATAGCTTTTCAAGGAGTCTATTCGGAAGCCTTATTATTTCTTTTAAACAGCAAGGGAATTTATGCTTCTTTTGGCGGAGGAAAATTTCAACAGCTAGAAGCCGTTCTTGTGGCCGCGGGAGTAGAGGTAAATCTTGCGAAGTGCGCTTTGAGTTTTTCTCTTTCTTGGGACACCTCCGAAGAAGAAATAGAGCATTCTATTGAACTTATCATCGCTTGTGCAAAGCAAATAAAACGTTGTTCCAAGGAGATTGATCCATGCAAAAATATTTGAAAAAGATGACCTCTCCTTGGGTGAGATTTAGTCGTAAGCTAGCAGAAAAAATTGAAAAACCTCGTTTTGTCGGAAGCTTCTCTTCAGAGGAAGCTTTAAGTAAAAATATGAGACTTGTAATCGGCTCTGCAAAAGAAGAAAAGACAGGATTTCAGGTGATTTTTTATTGGCTTGTCGATGAATGGGATGGTGTCATTGCCGATGTGAAATTTCAAGCTTTCGGGTCTGCCGCGCTTTTAGGCGCCGCAGAAGCGACAGCAGAGCTTCTTATGCGAAAAAATTATGATCAGGCGCAAAAGATGCATGCCGATTTTATCGATAGACACCTTAGAGATAAGAAAGACATAGAGGCTTTTCCCGAAGAAGAATACCGCAGTTTAAACCTTGTTGTAGATGCTATTGAATCTGGATCTAAACAGTGTATTGATATTAACCTTCCCGAGGAGTATGTCCCGACACCTATTCAAGAAACGTTGGAAGGAAAACCGTATCCTGGCTGGGATGCCCTATCTCTCAAACAGCAGCTTGCCGTATTGGAAGAAGTGATTGCAGTGGATGTGAGACCGTATATAGAGTTAGATGCGGGAGGTATTGAAATCGTTAGCCTAACGGACGGTAGAGAGCTTCTTATTGCGTATAAAGGGGCTTGCACAACCTGTCACTCCTCTACGGGGTCTACTTTACAAGCTATACAGCAGATTCTTTCTGTAAAAGTGCATCCCGATATCCGAGTGATTCCAGATAGCAGCTTCCTTGGGCCATCGACTCATTAGTCAAATCGCCTTTAAGTTTCAATTTTCCCCGAGGAAATTTTAATTTCTTCTCCTGAGGGCAGTGTGAGAAGAAGAGATCCTTCAGGGGAGATTCCTTTACAAATTCCCGTGCGAGAAGCAATGCCGTCTTTTATTTGAAGGGATTGGCCTTTAAAAGCGATATGATTGTTGTAGTAAAGTGAAAAAGCGGCAAATCCTTTTGAAGAAAGGGTGTCTAGGTCTTCTAAAAACGTTGTTAATATTTTATGGAGAAGCTCTTCGGTATTCCATATTTTTTGGCTGATTTCCATAAGAGATGTAGCAGGTTGGTCGATTTTTTTTGTCATTTCCGTTGGCATGTTGACATTGAGTCCCAAGCCTAGAGCTATCCCCGTCTCTTCTTTGCAAGAAGTTGCTTCGCAGAGGATCCCCGCAAATTTTTTCCCTTCCAGTAAAAGGTCGTTAGGCCATTTAATTTGAGGATGAAATTCCATTTTCTCGACACATTTACAGCAGGAGATCGATAAGAGTTGGCCTAGATTTTGTAGAAAAGGATATCCTTTAGGCAATGTGAAATAGAGTGTAGCGTAGATGTTAAGCCCTTTAGGAGAAATCCATTTCTTAGAAAAAGTACCTCGTCCCGCAGTCTGCTCTTCTGCCGTGATACAGGTTAATTTATGAGGATCAAGTAAAGAAGAGTGTTCTTTAGTCCATGAACTGGTAGAGGGGATGGAGGTGAAGTGGATATAATTGATGGATTTATATTTAATCATGCGTTAAAAAGTAGTAAAATGCTATTTTATTAGTGGCCATTCAGGGTCAAGTATAATCTAAAAATCTAAAGAAGCAATCTTTTTCAGCCTATGTTGAATTTTCAAAACTTATCTCGCATAGATTTTCGGACGATTCCTTTATTGATAAGTTTGATGGTGATGAGTCTTTTAGTGATTTCAGCCACAACTTGTGAAACGTGGGATAAGGCAGAAGAGAGTTTTTTTACTCCCTTTGTCGTGAATCAAATCAAATGGTATGGAATCGGATCCGTTGTATATCTATTTTTTGCTGCATTTGATTATAGGCAACTCCGAAAATGGAGTTTTTTTTTATATGTAGTGACAATTGTTATGCTGTTTGGTCTTTTTTTTGCCGATCCCATTCAAAATGTGCAAAGATGGTATCGTATTCCTATTTTGGGTTTTACGTTTCAACCTTCCGAATATGCAAAATTGTTTGTTGTAATCACGTTGAGTTGGTTTTTAGAAAGAAAAACTCAAGTCATACAAAGTAATACTACTGCTTGGCAGTCGATAGTTATTGTGGCCGTTCCCTTTTTTTTGATTCTTAAGCAACCTGATCTCGGGACGGCTTTGGTTCTATTTCCGATTGCGCTAGTCATGTTTTATTTTGGTGGCATCAAGAAGCGATTTGTAGTTGTTATGTCACTTATGGCTGCAGTCGGTGTTTTTTTCATCTCGTTGATATTTTTAGGCATCGTGTCTCATGAAGAAATAAAGCCTTATGTGACAACGGTGATTAAAGAGTATCAATATGAGCGGTTGAACCCGAATACGTATCATCAGAAGGCCTCTCAAACAGCTCTTGCTCTAGGGGGAGGATTGGGTAGTGGGTGGAGAAATAGTGATTTTACGGGAAGGCAGTGGCTTCCTGCTGCACATACGGATTCAGTGTTTGCGGCCTTCGGAGAAGAGTTTGGACTTCTTGGTGTTTTTTTCATGTTAGTATTATTCTTTGGATTAATCTATTATAGTTTCCAAGTGGCAGCTGTAGCAAAAGATAGATTCGGACGTCTTTTGTCGGCAGGGATTACAGTCTACTTAGTTATGCATATGATTGTGAATATGGGAATGATGTGCGGTTTTTTACCGATCACTGGTGTTCCTTTAGTCTTGATAACTTATGGAGGGTCGTCTATCCTTTCTACCATGACTGCATTAGGAATTGTTCAAAGTATTTATAGCAGAAGGTTTATGTTTTGATGAATCATCTTTTTATTTTTTCGGAGGGCATCTGGCTAGGAGAAGGAAAGATCTATCTCAATATGCTTGAGGAAGAGCTTGTTTTTTTTACCAGATGGAAAGTGGAAAAAAAGAACTTAGAAAACTGTATTGAGTGTATCCAAGAAATTCAGGTTAAAGGGCTTTCCGATATTATGACGAATCATTTTATTTTATCCGATTTTTCTACCACCTCTTTTTCCATTCTTATGGAGAATCATGCTGTGGGGAAGGTTGATGGAAAAGGTATGATGAGTCCTGATAGGTTGGGTTGGGAGTTTCGTGTTAAGGAGATTGGCTTTGAAGGATTTGAATTTTATGAAAAAAAATCGGATGAAGTCTATAGTGTGCATGGGGAGTTTTCTACGAGCGATGATCTAAGAACAACAATCCATGGAAAAATTTGGCGTCAACTAAATTCACAGGCGGGAGAAAATGAGAATAAGTAAAATTCTATTAGGAGTTTGTCTTGTATTGAGCAGTTGCTTTTCTAGATCGGCAATGATGACGCAACAGACATTTAGTGATGTGCAAGTAGGAACGCCTATTGAAACGATTGTTCACGAAAATGGGGATCCTTATTCTATCGAAAACAAGAATGGGATGGAAGAGTATCGATATGTGGAAAGAGTTGTGAATGGAAACCGCTTAATCTATGAAAATCATTTTGTTTTGTTTGTTAAAGGCGGCGTAGTGGTCGCTAAGACAGTAACGCAAGAAACTCTACCTGCTTTTGATATCATGTATCAAGATGACCCAAATCACCATCAATATCCTTAGGTAATCGGGATTAGAAAATAGAGCATTTTTTAATCCCGCTTAATGAATTTAAGTCTCAGCTTCTGAAGGGGAATTTATGGCAAGCATTTGTCGGAAAGCTTCGTTTGCGTGGTCTTGAGAAATAGGAGCTTTTTGGTGTATAAAACGAGGTGTGCTTTTGCCTTTCCATTCAGTAACGGACCAGCTTATGGCGAGAGGAGAGTCATCTTCTAGGCAATCAGCTTTGGCTGTGGTGACAAACTTATTATGCACTTTAGAAACTAATTTGTCTGAAAGCCTTCCTTCTGGGGTAACATCGGAAAAATACAACGTGCCGTAGGGAGTAAAGATCTTTGAAGGGATTTGTTCGGTGCTCATAAATTCCACAACAATACGACCTGTTTTTTCTTCCGTTGCATTGGTCACTCTAAAACTCGATGATCAACTTTTTTGTTGTTAGTAATAAATCATTCGTTTGATATCGTTG
>JAZKAC010000060.1:0-10962 GCA_040389325.1 Chlamydiota bacterium
CCGATCGATTGCGCCAAATACCTTTGACAGTGAGGTGCCACCTTTGAACACGAGACTGCCGGAGAACTCCGACTCAAACAGAATGCCGAGCAACCAGCAGACCCAAAAATCTTTTTCCATGATTACAGAGGATATATTTCTCTTGAGGGCAGCCTGTTCAATGTACAGGTTTCGTTCATTAGAAGATAATTTTAAAAAACCAAGTTTCATAGAGCCTCCTCGGCTAGTGTCCTGAAAATAGAATGCATCCATTCCGGTGCAAGTCGAATATCCTTAAGCAGTTCTTGCCGTTTGTCTGCTGGAAGAATTCGCTTTAAATGTTCAACTCTCTCTGTGGTTACATTTTCTTTGCCAAGTTCGCGAAGAGCCTGGACTAGAAGTCCGCTGAGCCGACCTGCCATCGCCATATTTTTTTGGGTCGTTCGCCGAAGTTGAATGGTTGTTGCACCGATTTTTACCATTCGGCTCGGCCCGTCAGTCAAAAATACAACCTTAGCCGGAACCTGTTCGGATAGTCCTAGGATATTTGCGGCGTAAGCGCCAGTTGGTTGAATACGTGTGCAATCGCGGCCAACCAATGCCACTGCTATTTTTTCTGGGGATGGCTGAAGGTTTCCAAGAATAGGGTGCTCTTCAGGAAAATCATATAGGCCTCTTGCGAGACGGCGAATGGTTCCTTTTCGAACGAGTCGGTGTAGAACGATATCGACAGCCTGTCGGCTACCAAGATCCAAGAAGTTCGTTGGAACAAATACAGCCCCATATCCATGAGTGTTTATGCGCTCAAGTATCTTATAATCAATGCTGTTTAGTATTTTTCGGTTGTTGTTCATGTAAGGAATATTAGTATGTTTTTCTTACAAAAGCAAGAGTTATTTTTGGTTCTTTCTGCAAATCGCTCTTTTGAATGCTAAAAATCAAGGGTATAGAAGTAACGGGGTGACATACTCAAAAAAACGTCGTTTTTTCAGGTTTTTGGTTTTTTTATGTAAGAAATATTGACCTGTTTTTCTTACAAGAATAAGAATCGTGCAACGAGATCTCTTGAAAAGTTGCAGATAAAGTCTTATTTTGGCTACACGGGGAAAGTTCTCCCGTGCGGCCATTTTTAAAAAGCATCTTGTGACTAAAGTGGGCTCGATTAATACTTGGGAGCTCCTTCCAGAGCTAACTTAAGTGAAATGAGCTTTAACAAATCTTGCGCCGTCAAAAGACCGATAAAACGGTCGTCTTCTAAAACAAACAACGTAGGAAACGGGGCTTGGTTGACCTGTTCGAGGGCGTCTAAGGCATTTGTATGGGGTGAGACCAATTGGCCCTTAGAAAGGGGTTGCATGAGGTTTTTCACTAAAGTGCGATCCCAATCTTCTGCGGGAACGGTCTTGATCTCTTGTAAGGTGATGTATCCTATTAGGCGATCATTTTGCGTAATGGGATAAAGATGGTGGTGAGATTGATACACATGGTGATCAATCAAGTCTTTAATCGTGATATCAGGGGATACGCTATCTAAGTTCGTTTTCATGAACTTAGATACTTTTTCTTCTTTAAGTTCTTTTCCTACATAGAACCGTGTTTGAGAGGCAATAGCCGTGCGTTGTAAAAATAGCCCTAAGATGATAAACCATACTCCTGTAATAAAATTACCCGAGATCAAGCTGAAGATTCCGAAGAAAAGAAGAAAGAAGCCAAATCCCGCTCCCATCTGAGTTGTGATCTTGGTTGCCCAAGCCAGGTTTTTTTTCCATCCCCATAAAATGGATCTAAGGATGCGACCGCCATCTAAAGGGAAGGCGGGGACTAGGTTGAAAGCAACGATAAGAGCATTGATTAAAGCTAGATAGTAGGTGACGCCCGTGATCGTTATAGGCCATTTATTTAATTCTCCAAATTGACTGACCGTATAAAAAAACATGGCAAGGAGTACGCTTACGATAGGACCTGCGATGGCTACTAAGAACTCTACTAAAGGGCTTTTAGGTTCTTTTTTTAGTTCCGCGATCCCTCCAAAAATGAATAGAGTAATTTGTAAGACGGGGAGCTTATAGCGTTTAGCAACTAGAGCATGTCCAAGTTCATGGAGGATGATGCAGATAAAGAGACCAAGCATGCCGCCAAGGCCCATAAGCCAATAAGAACCTAAGGGCAATCCTGGATATAAATAAGGAAAATGTCCTGCAGCGAGAGTCCAGGTAAGAAAGATCGCAATTAAAAACCAGCTGATGTCGATTCCGATCGGGATCCCTGCGAAGGTAAGAAGGTGAAAGCGCTTACGAAACATGAGATCTCCTTATGAGGTAGAGTTTGTTGGAGCCTCCCTCGAAAAGAGGAGGCTCTTCATTTCTAAGAAAACTTCCTTATATAGTAATAGCAGGCTTAAAGTAAAAGTTATTATAAAAATAAAGCTATTTCCTAGAAAATGAACTAGTTGGTTTGAAGTTGATCTTGTTAAAAGTAGAGGACCTAAAAAAAAGTGATCAAAAGTAAGGCAACTTACGCAAGCGATCAGACTGACAAAACTTATCTTCCAAAAAGTAGAGAGGGAAGGATACTCAACTTCCCAAAAGCCTTTTTGAGAAAAGGCTTTTTTTAATAAAAGGTAGTTAAGCCAAGAGCTTAGGCTCGTGCTTAAGGCTATGCTAAGAGCTCCTAGATGAAAGCAAAAGACGAAAAGAGTGTTGAGTAATATATTGCTGGCTACGGAAGCAAAAGAGGCAATCATGGGAGTCTTATAGTCTCCATATGCATAAAATAAAGAGGACTGATATACGGTCAGGGTAGAAGATAAGAGTCCTATGCCGTAAGCCCAAAGACACCCCGTAGTTTCTGTTACGGCGGCTAAAGAAAATTGACCTCGCCCAAATAAGAGATTTACGGAAGGAAATCCTAAAGCAAAAATAGCAAAGGTGCAGGGGATGACAAGAAGAAGGATTCTTTTATGGCCGAAAGAAAATAAACGTTGTGCCTTATCTAGAGCGTTAGCTTTGATATGCCTTGAAAGAGAGGGGGTGATAGAGTAGACGCAAGCTAGCCCTATCAAGGCAAGAGGCAGCTGCTCGAGCCTTATGGCATACCAAAGGTAGATGGGTCCTTTTATATCTGCATATCTTGCAAAAATCATATCTAGAAAGCTATTCATCTGTACGGCCGTTACCCCGACAAGCCCGAAGAGAGTGGCTTTCCCGATGGTGCGTACTTCTTGAGGAATAGAAAAAATCGAAGAGGATAAATGCCGTTTTCCTTCAACTAAAACATTCCATGTTTTAGGAAGGGTGATCATCCACTGGATGATAAAACCTATTAAAGTAAAAACTGCTAGATAGATCATAGCTTGAGAAGGATCTTGCCCTGCAAAAAGAAAGATAGCTAAGATCCAGATGAGGTTACAAGCTAAAGGAGCTACGCTGGAAGAGAAAAAAGCATTTTTGCACTGAAGGAGCGAGATGTTTATTCCGTAGAGGCTAATGAATAAAAGGCTTGGAAACATCCAAGCAAATAGATGGAGCACTTCATTTTGTGTTGAGGAGGTAAAGCTTACTACGCTCTCAACAAGAAAAATAAGAGTTAAGAGCACTACGGTTAGTAGTGCATACAACCTGAAGAAAAAAGCATTGGCTTTTTTCTCCTCTTGTAATCTTAACTCCTCGTAGTGCGGGATAAAAATGGATTGTAGAGTGCCTTCTCCGAGAAGCCTTCTTAAAAAATGGGAGAATCGAAACGCTACCATGAAAGCTGCTACGGAGGGGTGGTCTCCAAAGAGTGCCGCCATACTGATATCTCGCACCATCCCGCTGATTCTGCTAAGTAGAGTGCCCGAGAAGAAATGACGGGCATATTTAGAGATGTGAGTATAGCTTTCTTTAGCCATTTTTACTTCGACCCCGACTTATTGTTTTACGGCTTTATGGTTTTCTAGTATCTGAAATAGTCGACTCGTTTGTTTTTTGTCCGTAAAGTCGGCAAAAGCCATTTTCAAAGCTTCTTCTACAATGAGAGTCTTAGATATTTGCTTGCTGCGGCAAAGCTTTCGAATTTCATAACAGGTGTCTTCAAGTTCTGAGAGAAGAGCTACGGGGAGGTTGAAAGTAGCTTTTTCTTTGATCTCTTCGACAGGTGCTGCCTGCATTGTTTTAGGGCTTTCTTGTTTAGTAGCTCCTGTCATGATGGAGCCGAGGATGTCGGGAGTTGAGGAGCGGTTATGCATTTGCAAGGATCCTTTGTACGGTTTTTTCATAATCTTGAGCCCCTGTTGAGCTAGGAGCGTATTCATAAATGGTTTTTCCGAACCCTGCAGACTCTGAGAGTCTAACGGAGTATTTTACGGGGTCGCATACAATATTTGGGTAATACTTTCTCAGTTGTTCCAAGATCTCGGAGGACTTTTTAACTCTTCTATCCCAAAAGGTCGGGAGGAGGTATCTATAGTTAAGATGCTTGTTATAGTTTTGAACGCTTTTTAACCTTTCTGAAAATTCAACCAAGCTATTTAAGGTGAGAATTTCAAGGCTAACGGGAGTCAACACTTCTTGGCAGTAAAAGAGGGCATTTATGGTTAGGGTGTCCCAGCTAGGGGAGGTGTCTACAATGACAAAGTCAAAAGCGCCTTCTAAGGGAGCTAGTGCCTGAGATAATGTTTGTTCCGCTCCGAAATCTTTTCTGCCGATGGCTCTTTTAATCCCCGAGAGCGCTTTTCCTCCAGATAAGATCCAAAGGTTATCACGCGCCTGATGTAATGCAGCTTCCGCTTTCACATCTTCATTTAACACGTCAGCTAGAGTGTGGGTAGGTTGAACTCCTAATAAAAAAGAGTCTTGACCTTGATCGTCCGTGTCGACGAGTAAGACTTTTTTACCTGCTAAGGCAAGGCCGTGAGCTAAAGATACGCAAGTAGAGCTTTTTCCGACGCCCCCTTTGGATAAACTAACACAAAGTTTTCTCATGAAAAAACCTCATAGGGTTGTAGATGATTTCTTTTACCTTATTCGTATGGCAATATTTATTGCAATACGAATATACGTAAAGCTGTATTTTATCTATGAAAGGCACTGAAAGCTGTATATGTTGCTAGCGGTAAAGGTTGCTTTAATGACTGCCGATGCGTGCTGGTTGAAAAAGATCATCCATAGTAAGTTCTTTGTCTACGATCCCGAAATAGCCTGATTCTTTACTGATTCCATACAGAGTAATAAAAGTAAGAAAGACTGTTTTTCTGGTGCCTGTTTTTTCTATGAATATGGATTTTCTTTGACGCAACACCTGCTCGTAAGCTTTATTAATTGTGAATGTGTCGTTACTGAATTTAATTTCACATAAATTTATACAGTTATCCGCCCTATCAATAATAAGATCGATTTGAGTGCCTTTTTCGGCACTTTCTTTTTCTGGTTTGTAAAGCCATCCAGATGTATGAGTTAGTACGCCAGAAATTCCTAGTGTTTCTTTAATGGCACCTAGATGTTTCATGCAAATACCCTCGAATGTGTAGCCTGCCCAGGCGCGCAATTCGGGAGATCCTTCCGTATTAATCCAAAAATTGGCATCGATGCCTCCGATATTGAGCTCCTTTGCTTTTTCAATCCATCTTATGTAGAAGAGGGAGTATTCATCTACAAGACGATAACGGAGATTTTTTTTTGTTTTCCCTAAATCGGGGATTAACATGATAAACCCGGACTGTTCCAAGTCCTCTAAAATTATATTCAAGCCTCCGCCCGATGTCATACCAGTAGCTTCGGTAATCTCGGTTTTTGTTAGTCCTTGATTGCGTTTTGTAAGGGCTCTAACGATTGCTACATAGCGATCATGATGTTCGAATAGGGAAGAGTATAATTCATCAAATTCGTCAACAAGCGGACCTTTAAAGCAGATCTTATTAATGATTTGAACGGAGGAAAGTCCTCGTTCGACATAAGTGAGGTATTTAGGGATCCCTCCTATTGCCATATATAATTCGATAATTTGTCTACGATCTAAAATGACATCTTGGCTTTTAAGAAATAGCTCCGTTTCGGATAGATCAAAAGGTTTCAGGTGTATCGTAGCTGTTAGACGTCCATGCAGTCCCCCTTTGTGTTGTATGATTTTTCGTATCATCCAAGCTGCGGCGGATCCGCATATAATTAATACAACGCGGTTATTATCGGACGCATGTCTATTCCAGAAATAGTCAAGGTCTTGTAAGAAAAGGGATCGATGGGTGGCTAGCCAAGGCAATTCATCAAAAAAAAGAATAATTCGTTGTGATCCTGGTAAGGCTTCTATAGCTTCTCTCAAAAAAGAGAAAGCTTCTTGCCAATCCTTAGGGAGGGAAGGGGGAGAGGTTTTAAAAACACGTTTAAATTCTTCAATAAAGTTGCGAAGCTGTTTGCGTACGGGGGAATCTTTAACACCTGTAATATGAAAATAAGTCCCTTTATCGCGAAAAAACTCCCTAATCAAAAAAGTTTTCCCTACGCGTCTTCGACCGTAAACTGCTAAAAATTCGGATTTACCAGAAGAATAAATCTTGTTAAGCGCTTGGAGTTCTTGGTGTCTAGCGACGATTTGGGTCATGATTTCCTCAAAATTTGATTCCTATATTAAGTGCAATGGTCGCAGAATACCTGTTTTAAGTCAAGATTCCGCAGTTAATAGTGTATTGCTCGCGGAATATTGCTGAAAATTAGTGTATTTCGCGACCAATAAAGCAAAGGTCTCGATTTAACATCTTATGTTGAGTAGTCACTTATATGGTGTCCAATCTGCTTTCCCAGGTAAATTCTCATCAAATTTAAGTTTCTACATAACATAATTCAAAGCATCAGCTAGTGGTTTAATTTTGTTCGGTACGGTTGCAATTTCCCTGCGCTAATGCGCTAACTATAATACGTATATAATTGGCACGTTAGCGCGGAAAATCGACTTAAGGCATTCTAAATGTAGGCCAAGTTTGTTCTAATTTAGCTAAACCTGGGGGTAGCAGGGGGACCTTAGAGAGTCAACTTCCTAGGTCCAATTCTGGATAAGTCCTTTTATCGCGAAGAAAACTCCCCAATCAAAAAAGTTTTCCCTACACGTCTTCGGTGAATCTGCGTTTTAAGTTAAGATTCTGCAGCGAGCAATAAGCTTAAAAGTCTTATTTTAACGCGTCAAATTAGGCAGTATCGCTAACTTTTTTTGTTGGTGAATAAATTTTTGATTTTCTGCATTCTTCTCTCGCTCTCACTTCCCAAATATTTGACAATATACCATCTAATGGTACACGCTTAGATATATAATTAAGTGAAGGAATAAGTTGTCTTGATCGGAACAAAAAAAATGGCAGGTTTTCTTTACAAATACCGCCAGCAAACAAAAGAAAAAACTGTCAAAAGCACTTCTAGCAACTCTTGCTGATTTAACTTGGGATTTGGAATATACTGGCCCTATCCAACCTAAATGGCCTAATTTTAGCTCTTTAAAGAAATGTAAAAATGTGCCAGTTGGTAGACAAAAAAATTCAAATTATGGAGATTTCCTATGTCGGTACACACGAGAACGCGCCGCACTAAAGACGGGGTTAAGGCCAAAGTAAAAACACCCTCCTAAGGAGGCTGTACGTTGGCGTGAAACTTTTAAATCCGAAATAGATAAGTACAGTGAAGCGGGACTTATGCTAAAAGGAAGTCGTCACAAAGAAGGATTAACGCAAGCGCAGCTTGCTGGTGCTTTAGGAATGAGTCAAAATCATATTAGCGAAATGGAAAATGGAAAACGTTCCATAGGGAAAGAAATAGCTCTTAGATTCGCAAAATTCTTTGACGCCGACTACAGAAAGTTTCTTTAGTCTCAACAAAATTTAAGCTTGTTATCCGCTCGCTTGCACTCCATAGAATTCCAGATCCTCTATGTCTAATAGTTTCTGCTTCGATCGAAGCATGATTTTCTCATTTTTGATAGATCTTCTGCGCAAGCGCTGAGTCAAAAGTCCCATTTTAACATTAAACTAGGCGGTAATTATTGCTATACATATGTATGGTAAGCTGGATCTTCTCTATGAAATCTTTAGGCAACTAAGTACAGCTTTATGTAAGGGTTGCTTTATTGTTTTTCTCAAAAAAAAATATATTCATAAAAATAAATATTCGGTGGTAGAGTAGAGTTTTTTTTATTGTAAAATTTATTCCTAGAAAAGACGCAAGAGGAGTAGATAGTGAAAATGGATAATAATAATACGGAGTTGGCATGCGTTTAAAGAATGTGTTTTTAACGGGTGGTGTAGCTTCTGCAACGCTTTGGGCTCAGGTGGCTCATTGCGATTTTGTGGGACCTCCATCTACTTCTGCAGGTATTGTAGAGAGGGAGATCGAAAAGGAGTATGAGCTAAAAAAGATTGAACCTCAAAGAGAGATTCCTCTCATAGAAATAGATATCCCCGAAGAGCAGTTGGATATGGGGGATGGAGAAACGGCTCTTATCACAAGTATATCTTTGCAGGGCAATGATGTACTTTCTAGTAAAGTGATTAGATCTTTAGTGGCTAAGTATGAAAACCTGGAACTTAGCATGAAAGACATCAAAGAGCTTTGTCTTAAAATTCAGGAGAGATACGTAAAAAAAGGATATTTCTTAGCGCGTGTTTATCCTCCTGCTCAAGAGGTGAAAGAGGGAAAGCTTACTCTTGAGGTTATAGAAGGACGCCTTGGAGAAGTTACGGTTCAAGGACAAAAGCACTATAAAGAAACATTCATCCGAAAGTACTTCGCGAAGTTTCAAGGAAAAGCGATTAACTACGATGATTTATTGAAAGTTTTATTCCTCGTGAATGAAAATTCCGATTTGCAAGTAGGTGCTATTTTTAAAAAAGGACAAGAATCTGGCACGGCGGATTTGATCATTCAGGTGCAGGATAAAAGACCTTGCCACTTGTTCATCGATGAAAATAACTACGGAGCTCAAAATACGACGATCTGGCGTACGGGAGCTAAGTTTGATTATGGGAATCTATTTACGGGTGGAGACACATTTTCTTTAACGGAAGTTGTAGGCAATCCCGTAAACAATCTTAATTTCACCAATGCTTCTTATCAAATTCCTTTAAATACGATAGGAACCGCGATAAAATTTAGCTATCTATACTCGTATTTTCATGTTAGTCAAGCCGTTGAGCTTAATCTTAGAGGTAAGACTCAAATCGGGTCGGTAGAGGTGTCTCAAGCCTGTACCCGTTCAAGAAATCTCAGCACGGATATGTACGCCTCCTTTGATTATAAACAGATGCAAAACTATCAAGGTGGGATAACGACTTCAAATGACAAGCTAAGGATTTTTACTCTAGGGTTTACCTTTGATGGTATGGACGCTCTTAGAGGAAGAAATATAGCGGATGTGTATTACACCTGTGGCATCCCTCATATTTTAGGGGGACTAAAAACGGAAACATCTTTATCCAGTCGTAAAGGATCGGGAGGAAGCTTTTCCATTCTTAACGTAGATTATACAAGAATTCAAACTCTTTCCAAAAAATGCTTTTTGATGCTGCATGCTTCAGGACAAGCGACCCCTTATAAGCTTCCCTTATCAGAACAGATGTATATCGGGGGTATTGGTACGGTGAGAGGATTTCCTATGGCGGCAGCTTTAGGAGATGACGGATATTATGCAAATTTAGAGTTAAGAACTCCTTTTCCTGGACTTGTAGAAACAAAAGTCCCTTTCATGCATAGAAAGTGGAAAGATTTTTTACAACTCATCGGATTTGTGGATCAGGGGGGAGTGTTATTGAATGGCGGTGGAGAAGATCAGAAAAAACATCTGTCCATGACATCGGCAGGCGTCGGTGTTAGGATTTTTGCGCCCTTCCATATAAACATTAGTTTTGATATAGGTTTTCCTTTAACGGAAGAGAAAAAGCAATCCTCTCCCGTCTATTATTTTAGAACAAGTATACAACCATTTTAGGTAAGATAATGAAGATACATTCTTTTTTCGGTTTAATATGTCCTTTGATGTTCTCTATAGGAGCGGTTGCGTTGCCTCAAGGAGAAATAGTTGTTCATGGGCAAGCGGAAGTTGTTCGTGAAGAGAGAGGACTCTCTATTAAAGCTTCGGATAAGGCTGTCATTAACTATGATAGTTTTAACATTGGAGAGCAAGAAAGAGTGGAATTTATTCAACCGAGCTCCACCTCTTCTGTATTAAACCGAGTAATAGGATCGGATCCGTCGTCTATCTTAGGAGGTATGACTTCTAACGGGAAGGTCTTTTTAGTCAACCAAAACGGGATCTATTTTGGAGCTAATGCTCGTATTGATATGGGATCGCTCATCGCTTCTACATTAGACATCTTAGATCAAAATTTTCTTGAAGATCGATTCCATTTTTATACAAAAAATGGCTCTACTCCAGGGATGATTCACAACCTAGGGCAGATCACATCCAAAGAAGGAGCTATAGCATTTATCTCTCCTTACATCAAAAACGAAGGATTGGTAACGGCTAGTGCAGGCAAAGTCATCTTTGCTGCAGGAGAAGCCGTTACTTTAGACTTTACGGGTGATGGCTTAATGAGCTTTATCATTGAGGGAGATGCAGAAAAAGCCGTCATCGAGCACCTAGGAAGTATTCAAGCAGGGGAAGTCTTCATGAATCTTAAGGTGGCAAATCGCGCTATTCGTGATGTTGTCAACACCGATGATGTTATCGAAGGAAACGCCCTTGTTAAAGAAAATGGAACTATTCGAATTGTTCATAAGAGTACGATCAAAGCAGATAATGTCTTCCTTGACGGATCGGATAAGATGTCTATAGAAGGCGCCATAGATGTATCTAATGAAGCTTCAACAGGCGGAACTCTTCACATCTTAGGGGATCACATTGCATTATCGGGAGCTGACATCAATGCCTCGGGAGCATTAGGCGGAGGAACCGTTTTAATCGGAGGCGACTATAAAGGAGAAGGTACCCTTCGCAATGCCATAACAAACGTCATGGACGAAAATTCTA
>JAZKAC010000061.1:0-28760 GCA_040389325.1 Chlamydiota bacterium
GCTGCCGAAGAAAATAAGAGAAAGGGCATGACATAAAGAGCTCCTACAATAGATAAAATAAGCCCAGGAGAAGTTGTTTTTAAAATGGATAAAAGGAAGAAAATTACAAGCAGTTTATAAATGTTGTCGTTTAAGACACCAAAAAATTGTGCGGTATTTAAGCAGATGAAAGAAAAATTTCCTTTTTTATATTTTGCAAAAAAGGAAAGTCCCTTAGATTGATGTTTTTTTATCATTCGCTTGATCGATATTAGCATAGACCCATCTTTTTATTTTGACTCTAGCAATTTTTAGATAACTAGGCGAGATGAAAGTGTAGTGCTATTTTCAGGTTTGATCTTTTAATTTAAAAGGACGAGGAATCTTGTATGTATTTTTTTAAAATTCAAAGTTTTTTTATTTTAGGGATAATAATTTCTAATCAGAGCTCTGTCGAATTGGATATTCAACTTGAAAACAAACGAGTTATCTATTCGGAGTTGGACTACTTACTTTGGGCTGCAACGCAAGACGGTCTTTCCTATGCAACGATTTCTAGCGCAACGATCCCTGCAACAAATGGGGCTTTCGTTTTTAGATTCTAAATGGAGCTCTGGAGTACGCGGGACTTTGGGAATAAAACTGGTGAGCTCTTTTTGGGATACGAATCTTTTGTATACTTACTATGCTACCAAGTCTTCAAAATCCGTCCATTCGGAAAGTTTTTCAATCGCTTCTTTCCCTTCCGATAATTTTGCAGGTACAATTTTACTTGGAACTTTTACATATGATTTATTTGAAAGGTACCGATTCCATTAATTAAATCGGTGTTTTTTGAAGAGGCACCCTCCGTATAAAATGTTATATAGACATGACCCACATTTGTAATAGTTCCTATAAATTGTCTTTGCGAAAAAGTTGATTCGCCAATAAGTGTATAAGAATTTCCAAAAAAGTAACCCCCATCATACTGGCTGATAACCCACACCGTTTGATCGGTTTCAGGAACATAGCCGTTTGCAGAATAAGCACGGAGTGTAGAGGGGGGAACAAGCCAGATTGTGTTCTCTAAAAGATTTTTGTAGTTGTCATGCAAGTTGGGAAGAGTTATTGCAAAAATGGGATTATGCGCGAAGAACATCATTATAAGAGAAATCACAAGAAAAAACATTCTTACTCCTTAATTTATGGGTCTATAAAATTTACTATAGTAGTAATGATCGAATTTTTCCATAGAAAGATCTAATAAAGGTTGCTCTGAAATCTTTTTCTTTGAGAGAATAGTTGTTGGATACTGGAGGTGGTAATTATGGATGTAAAAGATAGCAATGGGGCTCTTCTCGTTGATGGAGATTCCGTACATGTGATTAAGGATTTAAAGGTAAAAGGATCTTCGATCACTCTTAAAAGAGGTAAAATATTTAAAAATATTCGTCTAACAAACAGTGAGGAGGAGATTGAGTGTCGTGAAGGAAAAACGACCATTGTTTTAAAAACGTGTTTTTTGAAAAAAGCATAGGATAATAGAATTTTGCTACTTATGATTCCATTGAAGGTAGTAATTCATAAGATTTCGCTCTATACCCTTATCTAAGATGGGCTCTCTTCCATGGAAAGAGGAGTTGGATTTAACAAATCCAAAAACACTGTTAGGAGAAAAGGGCGCAGTGTATAAGTTTTTAAATCCATTAAATGGATGATGAGTAAATCCTTCACACTCGAAGGTAGGGTCAAGAGGCTCATATATGGAAGTACCCAAATGGCTTTGATCATTAGAGCTCGGAAAATAAAATAACAAAGTCAATACGCGAACGGGATGATCGGTATGAGGGCCAATGGAGTAATTTGTTCGGTCTCGAACCAGTTCGGCCGTTGATGAAAATTTCACCTTTTCATAGTAAATGCCAAAGCGTTCTTTTATATGACAATCAAATTTTTTCAGAAGTGCTGAACACCATTCGTCACTTTTTATTGCAATATTAAAATTACTCCAAAATAAAAATTGCGAGAACGATAGTTGATTTAATTGATCTTCTTCTAAAGGCAAGACAAATCGGTCTAAATAAGTTCTTTGGTCTACTTTCCCTGTTTGAGATAGTCCTTGATAAGAAGAGGTATCGGGAAGGTTGGCAAGCAGCTCTTGATAAAAATCATCTGGAAATATGTTATCGATATAAAAATATGGGTAAGGAGAGGTGTGTATTTGGGCATTTGTCAGGCGATTTATGACATGAAGTAAAGTATCATTTTCCATACGTTCCTAGAATATATTTTTTTGTAAAAAGAGACCTATTGGGCTCCGCTTGCAATAAGAATTCTTCGCTGGGAATACAAAGAATTCTATTAATCACAACCCTCTTAGAGCCAATGCCTAATATATCCTTAATATGGCATAATCGGATACTATTTGTCCGTAAAATTATCATTTTATGTAACCCCGTATGCCTATTATCGTCTAAATACGGCATAATAGGTTGCATTTTTCAGCAGAAATTTAAAGAAAAAATTATGGTTCGTGTGACAGATTTGGGCAATTATACAACATAGGAATGACAAATGTCATTCCTATGTTGTAAGATTTGGTTTAGTTTTCGTATCATAGGATTGACATTTGTCATTCCTATGATGTAAGATTTGGTTTAGTTTTCGTATCATAGGATTGACATGGAATTTATTGGGAGAAGAAGAGAATTAGAATCTTTGGAATTGTTACACAAAAAGAGGTCATCTAGTTTAGTTGTGGTCAGGGGAAGACGACGGGTGGGAAAGAGCCGATTGATCAAAGAATTTGCATCGGGAGAAAAAAATTGGATCTTTTCAGGATTACCTCCAGTTAAAGGCATCACGAAGCAACGGCAATTGGATGCATTTTCCGCGCAAATATCTCAAAATCTTAACATGCCAAAAATACGGGTATCAGAATGGATTGAACATTTTGCTTTCCTAGGAAAGCAAGCTAAAAATCAAAAGATTGTCATTGTCTTAGACGAGATCTCCTGGATGGGATCAAAGGATCCTGACTTCTTGGGCCAACTCAAAACGGCTTGGGATCTGTACTTTTCAGAAAATCCTGAACTTATTCTCATCATGTGCGGGTCTGTATCTAGTTGGATTGAAGAAAATATCTTGCAGAGCACCGGATTTCTAGGAAGAATATCAGTAGACATGGTGTTAGAGGAGCTATCCATTTCAGAAAGTAGTGAATTTTTTGGAAACCAAAGAAACAGAATCAGTTCTTACGAGAAATTCAAGATGTTATCGGTTACGGGAGGAATTCCAAAATACTTAGAGGAAATTATTTCAACTCAATCCACCGAAGATAATATTCAGCGGTTATGTTTTCAATCAAATGGTTTGTTATTTAGAGAATTCGATCAAATCTTTTCAGATCTTTTTTCTAAAAAAGCTTTTGCATATAAAAACATTGTAACGACGCTTACCAATGCTTCCAAGACTCTTGATGAAATTTGTGAAAAGTTGAAGATAGAAAAGAGCGGATTTATTTCTAAATGTTTAGATAATCTTGCTCTTTCTGGTTTTATTCAAGAAGATTGTACTTGGAACATTTTCACTAAAGCAGAATCTCAGCTCAAAAAGTTCAGATTAAAAGATAACTACCTAAGGTTCTATTTACGATATATAGAGACAAATAAGGACAAAATAGCTAAAGACCTATTTGAAACTAAATCATTTATGTACATGCCGGGCTGGGAATCGGTTATGGGGTTGCAGTTCGAAAATTTAGTAGTCAACAACCTTAAAAGTCTGTGTAAGATATTGCGCATTGAAATGGTGGAGATAGTTAATGCCGGCCCTTTTTTCCAAAGAGCAACTCAACGGGTGAAGGGATGTCAGATAGATCTTTTGATCCAGACCTGTCATAATACTTTGTATGTATGTGAAATAAAATTTAGCACTTCAGAGGTAAAAAATTCTGTGATCGAAGAAATGGAGAAAAAGATAGAAAATCTTTCCGCTCCGAAAGGCTTCTCAATCAGGCCTGTTCTTATTCATGTTAATGGCGTGAGTCACTCAGTAAAGGAAAGTGGGTTATTTAACGATATTGTGGATTTTTCAAGGTTTTTTGATGTAATCGCATAAAAAAGATCGATCAGAGGTCATGTGAGATAGTTGTTTATTTACTGCTATAGTATGCGAAAAATGCAATTTAGTGAGTAAGAAAGAGGGATGCGGTTGCCCCAGACGCGCTCCCAGCACATGCAATCGCTTCTTAGCAACCTTGAGCCATCTCCTATCAATATGCACAAGACAATGGGAGTGGATTGCAGAGGACTCTGTAAGTAAAATCTTAAGAGAAAAAGAACCTGGGGAGCTCACTCCTTTTAGGATGTCTTTTCCTTAAAGAATTTGAGAAGACGTGGAATAAGCAGGTTATATGAGTTCTTAGCCTACATAAAACATCACTCATTAATTGCAAGAATTTCATCCTCAAGGCAATCACTTGGCTTTGGGAAATCTTTTGAAGGAACAGAAGAGGTTTGACATGCAGATGAAGTGCTTTCAACTGGGATCATCCCACAATCATAATCACATAATTTTATGAGCAACTTAGGACGGGGAATATATGAATCGACTCCATTTATTTGATATTTCCAATATTTGTAATCAATCAACCTTTTCCCATTAAAAAGATCTTCTGGCGTTAGTTCCTTATAAACGACATTTTTCCAACTCCGATCTCTTACTTCTACCCCATATTTTCTCTCGAGAAGCTGGTACGTGTAATCAACTTGGAATCCAAATATCTCGTTATCTTCTTTCGAGGGCCCTAAAGCTTGCAAATCACTTTCAAGTTTTTCCATCACCGTAATCATATTAAATGAAAGTCTCGGATTTTTTATGCGCGAAGAATAAATCACAGGATGAAAAAAATTTTCCTTAAAAGTTTTAAATGAGAGACGCGAATGTTGAGGTAATGTGGTTTCGTCGTAAGGCTTTCTAGGTACATAAAGAATTGGCGACTTTAAAAGTTCATAAATACGAGTTAAGTGAGGTGTTTCAACCAAGGCTTCATTCACTTTTGTTGAAATTAGAACATCATTCGAATTTGGGGCCCTTGGGTCAATTTTAATAGCAACAGGTAACTTCGTTTTTTTATCCATGGCGCCAACTACATCGCCATGGCCGCCTTGTGCAATAAACTCTATTGGCTGATAATCTTGCAACAGTTTTTTATGCGTTGTGGGAGTTGAAATTCCAACTTTAAACCTCTCAAAAAGAGTCATCGGATTTTTTGCTCGGAAGCTTTTCCAGCAACGTTGAATGATTTGACTTGCCTTGCTTAACTTCTCAATGCTTTGATAATCAAGTTCTTTCGCTCTTCCTTGAATCTTAGAATAAATTTCCCCTTTTTGTTTAAATGGAAACGGAAATGTGGGATATACAATTGATCCTATCATTTTTTCACCAAAGTTAATTTATTTAAATTATTATTATAGCATATTCTTAAATAAAATTCAATATATAAAAGGATGCTATATAAAAGGATGCTGTTGGCGCAAAAGAATTTAAGGTGACAGCACGTCAAGTCAATCGACTATATCAAAAGTTGCTTAAGGGAGTATAATCTGTTGCAATATATTCGGTGTTTAAGACCTTCATTTTCCTTGTAAGAAAAAAAGTCTAAATGCAGTATATTCGTTAAAGTCATCAGACAATATGGATTGCAGAGGAAAAAAAATATAGGTATGGCAGAAAAAAAACGACCTACTGTGTATTTTAGCAATAAATTAGAGCAGCTGGCTGAGAGTCTCGGAGAAGAATTATGGCAAACGGGAGGAGATCCTTTTGCTAAACGTACGGTTATTCTTCCTCATCATGGTCTTAAATCATATTTAAGCGCTTTTTTTGCAAGACATCCTAATTGGAGTATTTCAGCAGGGGTTGAATACAAGGTATTAGTAGAAGGGGCTAAAGGTCTTTTGCCTACAAGTGAAGAGAAGTTTCCTACCGAGATGGCTCTTTCTTTTGCCATAGAAAAGGAGATAGAGACTATCTTATCGGAAGAATCTTCTTCCGAGTTTTTTTCCGATATAAAGCGGTATGTAGATTCTAATGAAAATGGAGAAAAAGTACGATGGATAGCTTGTGAGCTGGCTCATCTTTTTTACGAATATGGAGTATTTGAATCTAAAGCCCTTGTACACTTTTTAACGCAAAAAGGATGGAAGCAAGAGATTTGGAAAAGGGTCTTTTCCAAATTTTCTGGCTGGACATCTCTATCTCAAGTTCTTTGCTTAAAAAAAGGGGGACAAGATCTCATCCATCTATTTGGCTTTTCTCACGTTCCCTCTCATTTCTATGACTTTTTTTGTTCTTTTTCCGTTAAGTTTTATTTCCTTTCTCCGAGTGAAATGTTTTGGGAAGATCTTTGCAGTGATAGGGAAAGGATCTATCTTGAAAAGAAAATGGAAAAGGGGCGAGTTCGACTTCAAGTGCAAGAGCAACTTCGATTTTTCCTTACAAAGACGCATCCTTTATTAGCCAATTGGGGAAGAGTCGGAAGGCCTTTACTCGCTCGCTTCGGTCAGATGGAGTGTTATCTGGAAGAGCAATATCAAAAAGATTTTGCAGAAGGTGTTTTAGGTCATGTCCAAAATAGTCTTTTAGAATTGGAAGATGAGAGTGAAGAAAAACAAGAGATCTCTTTAGATGATGTGTCTATACTGTGTATTTCGGCCCCTTCTAAACTGCGAGAAGTAGAAATTCTTTTACAGACGGTGCAAGAACTGATGCAAGAGTCTGACATAGAGCCTAAAGATGTCTTGGTTTTAACATCGGATCTTAAAGCTTACCTCCCCTATATTCATATGGTCTTCGGCTCCCAAAAATCTCCTTTTTCTTATTCAGTACACGGACTTTTTTCAGGTAAAGATCCAAGTCAAGGAATCACTTCTTTTCTTCCTATGGTAGAGGCCAGGTTTGATCTAGAAAGTGTTTTCACTTTCTTTTCCATTCCTTCGGTGATGAGCAAATGGGATTTTACCGAGCACGATCTTGCTTGCCTTAGAAAGTGGTTTGAAAAAGTACATGTCCTTTGGGGCTTATCTTTAGAGCATAAGAATAGATGTTTTCAAAAGACCTCTCCTAATGGAAGCTCCTTGCTAGACCAAGGAGAAGGGGGGACATGGGAAGAAGGAATAAAAAAACTTCTCACTGGGCTAGCTATCGAAGATAAGCCGGCTTCTTTTTCTATAGAGTGGACACAAGCGGAGTTATTAGGACGTTTTATCCATGCTATGGATAAGATAAAAGAAGACCTAAGACCTATTTATGAAGAAGAAAAACAAACCCTTTCCGGTTGGGTAAGTTTTTTACGGAGATGGAGTACGACTTATCTCACACCCTCTAGAACGGAAGAGGCCTTATTAGAAGATCTGGAAGCTCTTAAAGAAGAACTGCATGAGATGGCAGACTTTTTACTTCCCTTTAACAGCTTTCTTAGAGCAATAGAAAATCATTTTCGGCAAAAAAAGGAATCTTTTCAAAGCTCTTCTTTGCAAGCCGTGAAATTCATCGCCTTAGAAATGGGAAGCGCATCTCCTTCTAAGGTTATTTATGTATTAGGATGTGATGAGGAATCTTTTCCAAGACCTCAAAAGGTTTTTTGCTTGGAGGAAACTACAAAATATAAGGAAACCCCTTCTTTATCCGACCAGGGCAGATATATTTTTTTAGAGCTTTTACTTCACGCAAGAGCATCTTTGATATTTAGTTATCCCAGGATCTCTTCTCGAGATCAAAAAGGCCAAGGGCCTTGCAGGATGGTGGAAGAGATGTTTGTCTATTTAGATGCTAGGTTTTGCTTTTTAGATAAAGAATTAAAGCCATCGGAAGTCTTTAGAAGAAATCACCCGTCGCTTAGTTTTGCAAAAGAGTACTTTCAATCAAATAGTAGATGTAAAAGTTTTTCCCCTTTTTCCTTTCTTTTGGCAAAAAGTTATTATTTAGAAAGTAAAACATCTTTACCTCATTTTTTTCCATCATGGCAGGGAAAAATAGAGCAAGATGAAAAAAATCGGCACCCGGACAGTATAGAAATTAGTAAATTACAAGATTTTGCTAAAAATCCCGTTCGATTTTATTTTAAAGAGAAGCTAGGGATCTTTTTTGACTTTTCCATTAAGCAAGATAAAGAATTTTTCCTCTCCCCGATAATGCAGAAAAAAATCACTAAAAGAGCTTTAAGCAATTCTTTGGAAGAGGCTGCTAGTATAGCAAAAAAACTTGGAGAACTACCTTTAGGAAAGCTTGGCAAGATAGCAGAAAATGATTTAATGGAAGAGACGAGAAAATGGAAAAAATCCTTACAAAGCTTTGGGCTATCTGAGCAAGATCTTTTTTCCCTCGAGTTAATTGATGGGGTTCGTAACGGAGAAAAAAAACCTGGTCGAATGATAATGCCGCCTCTTGTGATCGACGTAGAAGGAGTAGGACCCATTGCTATTTGTGGGCATCTTCCTCACTCCTCTTCTAAAGGTTTTCTTTGGCTTGGGAAAAAAAAGAAAGAAGAATATGCTATTTTGTGGCCTTCTTTTTTAATTTTCCTTTGCGTAGCAGAGACTTTAGGATGGGAAAAAGAGTGTTTATTTGTGCAAGAGGGGAAGAAATTATCTATTTGCCCAGAAGATCCACGTAAAGCTTTATCTAAATATCTTAAGTTATACCTAAGATCGCTACAAGAACCCTGTCCGATTTATCCCAAACTTTCAGCTGCCTTACTAGGAGCTAATGAGGAAGAGTGGCAGAAGAAAATGACCCCTTCTTCTTATGATACGGGTTTTTCTGACCCTTATGAGCTATGGATTGAAAAAAGAGATCCAGTCCCCTCTTCATCACATGTGAAAAAAGAGTGGCAAGAGCAGTGGGAAGAAGTATTTTCTATTCTTTTACAAGAAAGTGGAGAGGAACATGCAGACGTTTGATGTGCTCGATCCTAATACAAACCTCTTAGGGCGTTATTTTTTAGAGGCATCTGCAGGTACGGGTAAGACCTTTGCTATAGAAAATCTTATTCCGAGGCTTATTTTAGAATCCAAAGATCCCATCACAATCGATCAAATACTAGTCGTTACTTTTACAAGAGCGGCTACAAGAGAGTTAAAAGCGCGTATTTATCAAAATCTGATGAAGATATCTTTAGCTTTGCAAGATGGGAGAGGCGGACCTAAATATTTAGAGAAGGTCTTCATCCAAGGGAAGGAAGCCTTACAAATTGCAAGACGTAAAGTGGAAGAGGCTTGTTTTTCTTTTGAAAAGGCGCAGATCTTCACCTTACATGGATTTGCTCTCAGTATTTTACAAGAGTTTGCCTTTGAAGCAAAATTTTTTACTACATCTTCTTTAGAGATGTTGGACTCTAGAGAAGATCTTACAAATTATATCCAAGACTTTTTGCGAACAGGTCTTAAAGAAGATTTTCTGTCTTCTACACAGATAAAAAAAATATGTGCACAAAAGAATATAGCAAAAAATAGTATAGCTCTTTCTAAAGTCCTTGTGAAGCTTTTGGATCGAGGGCAAGCAATTCGTACTTATAAAACCGCTAAAGAGTGTTGGACTCATTGGAATGAGTGTTTAGCCTCATTGCCAAGCGTATCTATGGAAGATCTTTGGCACGATTATGGCTTGATAGCACCAAGACTTGTTAAATCAAAAAAATGGGCAGAACAGGTGCAATTTATTTTTTCTTTGATAGAAAAAGGAACTTGTTCTTTTGCTGAATGGGATGCTTTATTGCAGGAAAAAGAGTTGTTTTTAGCTAAACTCTCTTTTCAAGCGAAGGTAAAAGAACCTTCGTATCGTTATCCAGGTCTTTTTGAAAAGCTACACCAGTTGGTGCCGCTTCATGAAGAAGCGACAGATCTTAATGTGTTGCTTTTGCAGTTAGCAAGCGCTAGTAAAGAGTATTACGATAAGGGGAAGAAAGACAGGTCTTGTTTTACTCCTGATGATTTTATTCACAGGTTAAAAGAAGCTTTAGAAGAATCTTCTTTTACGGAGAAAGTAAGAGATAAATATAAAGCTTTAATTATCGATGAATTCCAAGATACCGATGCGGATCAGTGGAAGATTTTTCAAACTATTTTCTTAGAAGAAAAAAAATCTTGTCCCATTGTGTATCTTGTAGGAGATCCTAAACAGTCTATCTATGGGTTTAGAAGTGCGGACGTTTATATTTATTTAAAAGCTAAAGGTTTTTTTGCACAAGATCATCATTTTCATTTAGGGACCAACTTTCGCGCTCATCCTGATCTTGTAGAAGCATTAAATGTCCTTTTTTCTTTAAACATTCCTGAAAACTGGATGCTTTTACCTCTTTCTTCCGAGAGCTTATCGATCAGAAAAGTAGCTTTTAGATCCAATTTTTTATCATCTTTTCAAGATGATAAAAAAGGGAGGATTCATTTCTTCTTAGGAGAAGAAAAGCAAGAAAGATCAAAACAGTGGCCCAGCATAGATACGGAAGAAAAAAGCTTAATCCCCTATATGGCGCAAGAGATCGTTCGCTTGCGAAAAGAAAATGGGCTTCGCTATCGGCAAGTAGCCGTTCTTGTAAAAGATCGGTATCAAGCAGATCGAGTGCAAACGGTATTTTCTGAATATGACATCCCCTGTCAGATGCAAAAAAGCTTAGATGTTAAAGGTTCGGCTTTTGAATTGATGAAAGAGCTCTTAGCCTGCTTGATTAAACCTTCCGATATAAGTTCTTTAAAAAAGTTCTTAGGAGGAAGTCTAATTGGGTACGCAGAAGAAGATATAAGAGGTTCTTGGGAAAATCCTTTCTTACAAAAAGCTAGAGAGTATTTTACTTTGTCTACAAGACAAGTAAGACATAAAGGGTTTGGAGCTTTTTTTAATGATTTTCTTTTCAGTTCGGCTAAAGACAAAGAGAAGACGGTTGCAGAATCTTTATTGGTTAGAAAGGAAAGAGGGATTTATTTTGCGATAAGGCAGCTTTGTCAAATTCTTTTAGAGCATTGCCCCGAGGGCCTTTATGACCCAAAAGTGCTTTTTTGTTTTCTGGAAGAGCTGCAAGAAGTAAAGCCTAACGACATTTTACAGCAGTTTTTTGAGCAAGAAGAAGATCAAGTTCATGTCATGACTTTGCATAAAAGTAAGGGGCTTGAATTCGACATCGTATTTGCGTTAGCTCTAGGATCCAGGTATACGGGCAAAGAAGACTATATATCGGTGCGGTTAAATGACGGAAGAGAGATAGCTGCCTTAGGATCTAATGAGGAAGTGACTTTACATACGGAAGAGATAGATGCGGAGAAGTTGCGCCAGCTTTATGTAGCTCTTACAAGAGCTAAAGAAAGGGTCTATGTCCCCGCTACATTCGGAAATAAGGAAAAAGAGGTTGTGAAAGGAACGGCCGCTCCGATAGAACTGTTTTTAGGAGCAAGGGGACTTAGCCGATATAATTTTTTGGAAGTTTATCAAAAAATTGGGTCCTTTACAGCAGAAAATATGATCCCCGAGTTAAACCTTCTAGGTAAAGAAGCGAGCATTACCTACGAGAGCATACCTCTTATGACTTATATCCCCTCTGCGATTAAAGAAGAGATTCTGATTCCACCATTAGAGAATAGTTTTTCTTTTAAAGAGAGTTTTTCTCTTTCTTTTTCTTCTTTAAGTGAAGAAAGCAAGAAGGATCCTGGGCCCTTTTATAAGAATACAATTTCTTCGGAATCGTATTCTCTTCCGCTAGGAGCCGAGACGGGGACAATCATTCATGAAATCTTGGAAACCTTATGTAAAGCGGGTTTACATCAAGAGATTCCTTCCAAGATTTTACCAGTGATACTAGAGCGTTGTAAGGGCTCGACCTTAGAAGGGAAAGAAGATGTTATCTTAGAGATAGTAGTAAAGTCTTTAGAAACCCCTATTGTAACGGAGTGGGGAGCGATTATATTAGCAAAAATTCCGACTGTAGATATGCAGATTGAAATGGAATTTTTATATCCCGTCGGAGATTCCTTATTGAAGGGATTTATTGATCTTATTTTCCGATATCGAGGAAGATATTTTCTTTTGGATTGGAAAACAAATGCTCTAGGTCTTACGGAAGAAGAGTACACGGAAGAAAAAATGCAAGGGTGTATGCAAGAACATCAATATGATTTGCAAGCGGCCATCTATGCTTGCGCTATTAAAAAGTATTTAGCCCTTTTTGATAAAAGACCTTTTAGGCAAATTTTTGGAGGTGCCGTTTATTTTTTCTTAAGAGGAAAAAAGCCTTTATTTTTTTATCCCGAATTACCCCTTGCTAAGGCCGTAGAAAATGGAGACCTATTATGGAAGGAAGAATAAACGGGTTATTAGAAAAAGAGATTTTTTCTCAAATTGATTGGTACTTTGCAAAAATGATCCTGTCTTCCAATCAAGATAAGTCTTCGGCCTTGCTGCTTTGTTATTTACTTGCTATGGCAAGGCAAGGTCACCTTTGTGTCAGGGTGATAGAAAACAAAATAAGGCCCCATCCTTCTATTTTAACATCGGATCAAAAAGAATCGGATATGTTAGAAAAAGAGCTTGTAGAAGCATTTTATCAACTATCTTGCTATGAAGAAATTTTAAAGGAAGATGAAATCCCCTCGTCCCCTATCTGTCGTTTTAAAAATCGATTGTATTTACAAAAAAATTGGCTTTTAGAAAAAGAGTTTTTAACTCAAATTAAACGTCTGCAAAAAAAACCGCCTCTACTTGCATTAAACTTCATAGAGATCGGCTCATCTTGTAATGCAGAGCAAGGCCTTGCTTTAAAAAGAGCTCTCAGCTCTTCTATCAGCGTGATTTCAGGGGGCCCAGGAACGGGAAAAACCTTTACGGCTATTGAAATTCTACAATCTTTTTTTAAGTCAATACCTGCAGAAGAAAGATCTCATGTAAGAGTCAGATTGGCAGCGCCGACAGGTAAAGCTGCCGCTCTTTTAGAAAAAAACATGATGAGTAAATTAGGCTCGGTGCAAGGTGTCACTTGCGGAACTCTGCATTCTTTTTTAAAAGTCGGATTTCATGAAGATGCTTTCCAAAGAAGTTTTTTTGCAGATCTTCTTCTTATCGATGAATCTTCGATGCTGGATGCAAAATTATTTGTTCGATTGATCTCTAGCTTACAAGAGGGAGGAAGAGTTGTTTTGATGGGAGATAAAGATCAGCTTCCTCCTGTAGAATCGGGAGGATTTTTTGCCGATCTGATCGATCTGGCAGAAGATCTTGATCTTCCTGCAACTCTTTTACAAAAAAGTGTAAGGGTAGAAAAAGTTGGACTCCAAGATCTTGCCGATGCCATCCTTAGCCAAGATCTGGAAAAGATTAAAAAGCAAGAAGGGGTAAAGATATTTTCCTCCTTAAGAAATAGTGATATAAAAGAGATCATAGAAAAAGAGTGTAAGGCTAACTTTACCTTTTCGTATCAAGAAGATTTTGATTCGCTAGAGTGCTTAAAGGCGATGGAAAAGTTTCGGATTTTAAGCCCGATTAAGAAAGGTCCCTTAGGAGTAGAGACTCTTAATCGGATGATTTTGGAAGGATTTATTTATAAATGCCTTCCTGAAGAGAAGATAATCTGTCCTATTTTAATCACGGAAAATGATTCGGCAAGAGGGCTTATGAATGGAGATACGGGAATCTTGGTTGCTAAAGTCTCTTCCTTAAAAAAAGGGCTATTTACATCGGAAGATAGGGCCTACTTTTTTAGTAAAGAAGGAAAAGATCAAACAAGAGAGCTTGCTGCAACAACACTTCCTTTATTTACCTTTGCATACTGTCTATCCGTTCATAAAAGTCAGGGAAGTGAATATGAATCCGTCTTGGTGATTTTACCTTCGGGAAGCGAGAAGTTCGGACGAGAAGTTCTTTATACCGCAATCACTCGAGCTAAAAAAAATGTATTTCTTATTACGGAGGAATCTACTTTGAGATCTCTTTTAGAGAAAAGCTCCAGGAAGATATCCGGTTTGACAAAATAGTGGAAATCAATGATTGCTGCTTCTTGTTGTTAAAAAAAAATCTTAAGAGGGATCAACCACCATTAGATAGCTTAAGTTGGTGTTTTCGAAGAGTTCCTTTTGTACCCCGAGAATTCCCCTGCATAAAGATTCTAGATCGGTGAAAAAATACACGTGGCTGTTCGAGGTCATAAAGTAAAGGCCTTTTTTTGGTAAGGTTCCCGTGCATATTGCATGACCTCCCCCCTTTTTAGAACATACAATGCAAACAATTTTCCCTTCATGCTGTTTCAAGAAGGAATAGATGGGTTCTTCGGTTAGCCCTAGAGACCTAGGGGTGTAATGAATTTTTTCTAGAGGGATATTCAACATGGAGCTTAATACCTGAGGAATGGAGGATGTCGGCAACGAAGATGTGATGTGATTTATTTTCTGAAATATTATTTTGTTTATTAAGCTACCCTGCTCATCAAGATTACAATAATCTCGAGTATGAACCGATTCCATGCCGTTTTGGAAGAGATATCTCATCCAATTCATTGCATATCCAAGGCATAATCCGTGCTTCGGTTGATTGTCTTCATTGAGTTTTTCTAGGATCGCCTTAGAAATAATCCCTTTGCAGTTTTTTTCAACGCGTTCCAGCATTTGTCCTTTTTTTTGTAGGTAGATAGGATCCTTGCTCAGCGTGGAGAAATGGGTTCCGAATATAACCTCGTATGTTTGGTAATCCTGGTATTTTTTATAATCTGCTACGCCTATTCTAACTGGCTCCTTCAATCCCAAGCGGTCCAAAGTGAGGGAATCAAAGGCCGTTATATTGAGTCTTTTTCGAATTTTCTTTTGTATGGATTCGGATTGCAGTATGTTATTAGTTCCTTTTTCGGTTGCAGAAGCTATTGCAAATGATATAAAAGATCCTACTGGAAGGAAGAAAGGAGATTTGGGAAGGGAAAATTTGCGCGCGAGAAGAGATGCAGAGGCTTTTCCTCGAGAAAACATTAAATTTACAAGACTAAAGCCCAATCCGAGTCCGATAGCCCCGCTACACGCCGATACGGCGTTTTGAATATGCTCACCCGTTGTTCCTTTAGGCAAGTCATCCTTATAGGCAGTCGCTAATTGGCGATAATAGTAAGAATCCTTATTATTACACGTTAGATTCATTTGGCCCCATTTTATATATTTTAAAATATTATTATAGCATATATTTTAATAAATATAAATTAGTTTTTGATTTTTATTTAGTGTGTTTACTGTCAGTAGTTAAGAGAAACAACAGAAGTTTGGAAGAAATGGACGTTAGATGAGGCTTAGGCCTGTTTTAATATAGACTATAGCTTCATAGTTTAGCGTTTCTCTGCAGCAAAGAGATCTTCTAAGTGGATGACGCGATCAAAATAGTGACGGCTTTCTAAGGTGTCGCTAGCGCCTTCTGGCGCAATGAGGATTTTTTGGATTGTTTTATTTTTAGAATTTGGAAAAAACTTTAATTTTCTTTCAAATTCTTCGATTACGCTAATGCCAACTTTTGATTGTATGTATTTTATTTCGCATAGGGTTATAACTTTGTCATCGCGATCGAAGACAAGGTCGAATTGGAAACCAGATTCCAGCTTTTGACTAGCCCTATTAAAAAAAGCTCCTGAAGAATAATGAACCCCATGGAATCCTAAGATCGTAGCTATAAGTCGATGTTTATTTCTACAAAAGCGCTCAAAAGCAAATCCGAGCCATTTTTGATAAGTATCAAATTTTATAGCGGATGTAGAAAAATCCTTATAAGATCCTTTTTGAATATCAGAGGATATAGGTTTGACGAATTTGTAATAAAATTGCAAATAGTTATCCGAAATACAAAAACGGGTAAGTAGACTTGTTTCCCCTAGGTTATACGGACTGTATTTACAGATAAAACCACATAGTTCCATGTCCTTTAATATATTAGTCAAAGACCCAGTTGTAGAAATTTTTAAATGTTGCAAAATTTCTTCTCTCGTAGCAAATCGTCTTAGACTTAGGAACTCTATAATACTTCTATAGTGTTTATTGTTTGCTAAAGAGCTGACAAAGATCCGTTCATATTCTTTGGAAAAAAAACTGTCGGGAAGAAAAGTATTTTCACAAAGGCTCAAAAATACGGATGAGGCTGTTTTACACCGTTTGAGATATTCCGGAATACCGCCAATGCTTAAATAAGCATCTAAAACTTCTCTTTTAGATCGAGAAGACAAATACTCTGCAGTTTCAGATAAAGAAAATTCTTTCAAGTGCAGTTCTTCTTGAGAGCGATTGTATAAAGACTTTGAGTGAATTACTTGGTTAATTACAAAAGAAGGAGATGATCCACATAAAATGAGAAGAAGATTTTCTTTGTTTTTGAAGTAGTTATCCCATGCAAATTTTAATTCCGAAACAAAATCATCTTGATAGTCGGCAAGCCATTGAATTTCTTCAAAATATAAAGTCCAAGTTCCGTCAGGGATTTCATCGTAGATACATTTAAAGACCTCCGTCCAGGAGTTCAAGGATAATTTGGAGAGAAGAGGATTTTTTGCGTATTCCGATAATTGCCACAAAACATGAGCCATTTGATCCTTTTGAGACTTCCCGTGTATGCCCTCAAATTTCAAGATATTACGATCGGCGTATACTTGTTCTAAAAGCTCGGTTTTCCCAACACGGCGGCGACCATAGACAACTAAAATACAAGGCTCCCGGCTTCCCCCTAAGGAAGAAAGGCGATTCCATTCGAACGTTCTCCCTATAAAATTCTTCATTTTTGTTATTTTTTTAGGAATCATCAGTTTTCCTTTTTTGGCCAATTACACCTAATTATTGGTGTATTTGGCGAAAAAGTCAACCAGGACTTTCGCCAATTAGCTATAAAAAATGGGGTATTTGGCGAAAAATCTGAATTCAAGCGTCTGTCGTATCAACAAGTTTTTTAAATGTCTCGTTAGGCGTTTTCCAATCTAAAACCTTTCGAGGTCTCCCATTTAATTGATTTTGAGCAAACTTTATTTCTTCGAAAGAGACCTTAGTAAAATCAGTTTTTCTAGGAAAATACTGCCTAATGAATTCGTTAGTATTTTCAGTAGTCCCTATTTGCCAAGGACTACTCGGATCTGCAAAGTACACTTTTACTCCCATTTCTTCCGTTAAAAGCTTATGCTCTGCCATCTCCCGCCCTCGGGCATATGTCATGGGCAGCCGAATGAAAGGATCTATTTCATGTAAAATTTCAGAGAAGGCCTCTCTTATGGACTTCGTATTTTTTTTCCCGGGAATGGGCACAAGAATAACGTATCGGGTTGTTCTTTCTACTAATGTGCCTAAAGCACTTTTGTGATTTTTTCCTATAATAAGATCTCCCTCCCAATGCCCTGGAACTTGTCTATCCTCGACTTCTTTGGGTCTTTCGGGAATGAAAGTAGTATCTTGAATATCTGATCGATCTTTTCAAAGTTGAAGAAGTTTCTTGCATTGTTGTGTCTTGGTCAATCATGGGACGGATCCTTTCTCTTTTTTCCAAGGGTAATCTTATGTAATGTGCCGCATTAGATTTTTGAATCCGAGAAAAATATGGATTGCTTAAGAGCAGCAGCAAAGATTCGAAGGAGAGTGGCGCTGAGGGGGACTTAACTCTAGTATGACAAGTTTTCCTTCACGAAAAGTGACTATGGAGGAGAGAGGAACTTCTTTATCAATTCTAATATAGACTATAGCTTTTTGACAAGAAGGACAGCTTAGTTGATTTCCCTGCTTTGTTTGGAGTTGTAAGTCTCTTTCTAAGCAGCTTTTATGAAAAAGATGAGAGACATTTTAGTACAGTCGAGTGCTAGCATCACATCCGGATCGGGGTCAGAAAGGGGATATGCAGAATCGTAGCAACGTTCGCAATATATTTGAGGTGATATCATATTTTTTAAGGGGGTAAAATAGCGAGAAAAGAAGGTCTTTTCTCGCGAGAAATTACGCTTTAACTAGTCTTCTAGTAATGCGAGACTTGAATCGATTTGCTTTATTTTTTTTGAAAACGCCTTTTTTGACGCCTTTATCCATTAAACTGTAAACATCGCTCAGTTTAGCTTGGATTTGGTCCGATGTAGCACCCGTTGCCGATTTGATCGCTGTGCTAACTTGGGCTCTAAAAGCCTTATTACGGATTCTATTTCTTTCGTTCTGTAAATCTCTTTTCAAAGCTGTCGGTCTTTTGACCTTGGCTTTTTTTGCTTTTTCAATTGCCATTTGTAAACTCTTTCTCTGTAAGAATTAAGATGTCTAGTAATATACTTAATTTCCTATAATTCGTCAAAGTCAGAATTTAGCCGAGGAATGGTTATGAATAAGGTTTTTAATGGTTTGCTGATCGTAACAGCTTTAGTGTCAGTGTTTTTTTTAGGAAAAGCATCTATAGGTGTTTGGGCTTATTTTTCTTTAGACGGAAAGACAAAAGCTTTTGTAGAGGGGTGGGAAGTTGAAGAGAAGGATTCTTCTTCCTATGCTCTTTTAGTTTCTTACCACTTTTTTGTCGGAAAAGAAAAGGTAGAAGGGGTCACGGAGTTTGTGAAACCTTATTTTTTAAATAGAGAATCTGCGGAAAAAGCAGTAAAAAAACTTTCTTCACAAGATTGGGAAGTGTTTTTTTCTAGAGCAAAAATACAAAAAAATTCTTTGCAAAGGTTTTTCCCCTTCCAACTGTGTATTCATGCTTTTTTAGTGTTGTGTGTCTTAGTATATTTTGCTTTATTAAAAAAATGGGTAGTGAGTCGACTAAGCGTCTAACTTTTTTTTTAGATATAAGAAAAGTGTGTCAAAAAAATTTATGGGGGGCTTTTTTTTTAGAAGCCTTGTTTCCAGTCTTTGAAGATAAGAAGAAGTTTTTAGTCGTGAGGTAGTGTCTCCTTCGCAATAGAAGGAAGATTGTCTAACGGGAAAAAAAAGTTCTTCTTCTTTTTGAGCAAGAAAAGAAGTTTTAGGAAGAAATATGAGGGTTACGGTAACGGGAGGCAAGAGGTAAAGTCCTTTCGTTAACTTCAAATATCTTCTGTCGTGTAAGGAGTAGCCTTCTTTTTCTTTTTTTAAAAGATAGAGGGTTTGTAAAGAAGATATGTTTTTTCTAAAAAACCGAGAGTTAGAAGTAATCCAAAGCGTATCTTGAGAATATTTTTTAAAAACGGATCTTGAAGGAACCTTTGAGAAAAATCCTATTTCTCTATTGGGGAAAAAGAAGAGATTTTTTTGAACTTGTATCGGATCGTTTTCTAATAAGAGGGTTTTTAGAAATTGAATAGCTTTTGTATTTTTCGGAATCATAATTTGAAGAAAATAGAGAAGCAAAGGATTTGCGTAAATAGTTTTCTTTGTGCTACTATCACGTAAGGATATAATTCTGTGAAGAGCATTG
This sequence comes from Chlamydiota bacterium, assembly GCA_040389325.1. Taxonomy (GTDB): domain Bacteria; phylum Chlamydiota; class Chlamydiia; order Chlamydiales; family Rhabdochlamydiaceae; genus CAIJXB01. The sequence continues at coordinate 19,366 of JAZKAC010000061.1, forward strand.
GCTATATAATAGCCTGCTTTTTCAAATAATCGAAGCTCTTTAAATTCTAGCCAGGATTTTATGACGAAAGGTAATTTTAACAACGAATTTAGTCAGCAACATCAACAAAAAATTGAAGAACTCGTAGCGATCGCTAAAGATCAAGGGTATATTACCTACGAGGAGATCAATGAAATCCTTCCGATGAATTTCGACTCTCCCGAAGAGATTGATCAAGTGCTTATTTTCTTAAGCGGAATGGACATTCAGATCCTGAATCAAGTTGAAGTTGAGCGACAAAAAGAGCGAAAAAAAGAAGTTAAAGAATTAGAGATTTCCGGAAAACGCTCAGAAGGAACATCGGATGACCCCGTTCGCATGTATCTTAAAGAGATGGGCTCCGTTCCCCTACTTACAAGAGAAGAAGAAGTAGATATTTCTAAAAGAATCGAGAAAGCGCAAATCCAGATAGAAAAAATTATTATGCGATTTCGGTATTCTACACGCGAAGCAATTTCGATTGCTCACTATCTACTAAGCGGAAAAGATCGATTCGATAAGATTGTTTCGGAAAAAGAAGTATCGGATAAAAATGCGTATTTCTTGCTCCTTCCTAAATTGTGCAATCTTGTGAAAGAAGAAGATGTTACTTTAGAGAGTTTGCTTGTAAAGCTTAAAGACGTCAACTTGAAGAAGACGGATCGGATAAAGTTTTCAGAAGACGTAGAAAAAAGTCGTATTCGTACTCAAGCTTACCTTAAGAGAATGTTTTGCAGACATAATATCATCGAAGATTTTATTGAAGTTATTCTCACGGCCTACGATCGATTTTTAATGCTGGAAAAAGAAATTCAAGAACTGATCCCACGAGCCGAGAAGAATAAATTTGCAGCAGCTAAACTTTTGGGAATGAAACGAAAGTTAGAAAAAAGAGAGCTTGCAGCAGGTAGAGGCTTAGATGAGTTTAAAAAAGACGTTCGTATGTTGCAACGTTGGATGGATAAGAGCCAAGAAGCAAAACGGGAAATGGTTGAATCAAACCTACGTCTTGTGATCTCCATTGCCAAAAAGTATACAAATAGAGGCCTTTCTTTCTTGGATCTTATACAAGAAGGGAATGTGGGTCTTATGAAAGCTGTCGAGAAGTTCGAATACCGAAGAGGGTATAAGTTTTCTACTTATGCTACATGGTGGATTCGTCAGGCAGTAACAAGAGCGATCGCAGATCAAGCAAGAACGATACGTATTCCCGTGCATATGATTGAGACGATCAACAAAGTGCTTCGGGGCGCTAAAAAACTCATGATGGAAACGGGAAGAGAACCTACTCCTGAAGAGTTAGCTCGTGAACTTGGTCTTACTCCCGAAAGAGTTAGAGAAATTTATAAGATAGCTCAACACCCGATCTCCTTGCAGGCTGAAGTAGGAGATGGAGGAGAGAGTCAGTTCGGAGACTTCTTGGAGGATACTACGATTGAATCTCCTGCAGAAGCTACGGGCTATGCCATTTTAAAAGATAAGATGAACGATGTCTTAACGACATTGACGGATCGAGAAAGAACGGTTCTTGTAGAACGATTCGGTCTTTTAGACGGTAAGCCAAAGACGTTAGAAGAGGTAGGGGTTCGTTTTAAAGTGACAAGAGAGAGGGTTCGTCAGATTGAAGCTAAGGCTTTAAGAAAGATGAGACATCCGACTCGATCCAAACAGTTACAGGCCTTTTTAGACTTGCTAGAAGCCGATTGATGAATAAAAAAATACTATGCTAGAGTTGGCCGGTTCTTCATTGGACTGTATCGAACGTGTTTTTGCTCCATCAGGTCTTTTAAGTCGTTCGATACAAGAATATGAAATGCGCCAAGAGCAAAAAGAGATGTCCCTCAAGGTCATGGAAGCTTATGAGGGTGATCTTGTTTTGCTGGTAGAGGCGGCAACAGGGATCGGCAAGAGCTGGGCTTACCTTGTTCCCGCTCTACTCTGGGCTGCTGCAAGGAAAGGTGCTACGGTAATTTCTACCAACACCATAGCCTTGCAAGAGCAGCTTATAAAAAAAGACATTCCTTTTCTACTAGACACTCTTAAGCTAGATCTACAAGCTACCTTAGTTAAGGGGATGAGTAATTACTTTTGCTTTCGAAAGTATGAAGAAGCTCTTTTAGAAAAATCTCTTTTCACCCCTCAAGAAAAATCGGATATGGACAAGTTGCAGCTATTTGCAGAAACTTGTCGAGAAGGTTCTTTTTCCGAGCTGGACTCACCTCTTTCTTCAGGCATGTGGGAAAAAGTCTCCGCAGAAAGGTCTGCTTGTACACATGTAGAATGTCCTCATTTCAAAGAGTGCTTTTTTTTTAAAGCTAGAAAAGCATTAGAAGATGCGCAGATTTTGATTGTCAATCACCACCTGCTAGTAGCGGAGATGGCTATGCGTCTTCGTCCCGATTTTCAAGAAGAAAAATCGATTCTACCTAAGTTCTCCCGAATTGTAGTGGATGAAGCGCATCATTTAGAAGAAATTGCTCTAGAAAGCTTTTCCGTTAAGATTGATCGGCTAGACTTAGTTCGTTACCTTGGACGTATTTACTCTGACAATCAGCCTCAAAAGAGCCGTCTGGGGTTATTAAAATCGGATCTTGCTTCAAAAAAAGTGGATTGCTCTCCTGCTTTAGCTATAGCCGTAGATGTAGAAATTCCTGCACAGAAAAGAATAGCTCTAGCAGCTGTTGAGCAATTTTTCTTGTCGGTAGAAGAATTTTGTCAACAAGAGCTCATTTCGGAGTCTTCTTCTGAACTTAGAGAGAAAAGATGGCGATTTTCAGATGAAAAAACGGCAACATCTAGATGGCAAGAAGAGGTAAGAGGACTATTTATGATCGTACAAGAAGAGTGGAAAAAACTTTTTTCTTCTTTAGCCTTATTAAGGCAAGAGATAGGAAGAGGTCTTTCTGATGTAAATAAAGACGTTTTTTCTTTGCACTTCACGGCTCTTGATATGATAACGGGCGTTCTTGCTCAAAGACTTTCTCAGCTAGAGCATTTTGTTATAGCGCCCTCTGATGAAAAAAGGGTTAGGTGGGTAGAGGTCTCATCTCCTTTGGCAATGAAAAATATTATCCTTGTAGATGCTAAACTTAATGTATCGGAATATTTAAAGAAGTATCTTTTTCTTGCAAAAAGTACAGCGGTCCTCTGTAGTGCAACACTCACATCCAATCAAAACTTCTCTTTTTTAAAACAGCAAATAGGAATTTCGGGAGAAGAATTTTCAGAAAGAGTTTCAGAAAAAGCTTACGGCTCTCCTTTTGACTTTCAAAAAAATGCTCTATTTTTAGTTCCAAGTGATATTTCTTATCCACATGAGTACGGTTTTATTGAAGAGGCTGTATCTGTGATAAAAGAGATCTTGGCAACCTCTTCGGGAGGGTGTTTTATCTTATTTACTTCCTATGACATGTTGCAAAAATGCTATGATAAGATTGTTAAAGCCCCCGATAGGCTTCCTCTTAACTATTTAAGACAAGGCGATGCTGCCAAGCAGACTCTTATCGAAAGATTCAAGCAGAAAAAAAATTCCGTTCTTTTTGCAACTTCATCTTTTTGGGAAGGAATTGATATTGCAGGAGAAGCTCTTCGATGTGTTATCCTAACAAAACTTCCTTTTAGGGTCCCGTCAGAACCGTTATTTCAAGCCATGAGTGAAATGTATACTAAAGAAGGTAAAGATCCTTTCAGTGAGTATTCTCTTCCTCAGGCCTGCTTGAAGTTTAAACAAGGATTTGGAAGGTTAATTCGTACAAAAGAAGATAGAGGCTGCGTAGTTTGTTTAGATAAAAGAATTATGACAAAGCCCTATGGTAAAGCTTTTTTAAAAGGCCTTCCCGACTGTCCCGTTATCTATAAAAAACGACTAGAGCTGTTTAAAAGTATGCAAGATTTCTATCAAGGATCTGGAGCGTAGCGGGATCGAACCGCTGACCTCAACAATGCCATTGTTGCGCTCTACCAACTGAGCTAACGCCCCTTGATGAAAGGTAGGATTCTATCTTAAAGGAAAAAAAACTGCAACCGGCATTTATCTTAAAAATAGGTTCATCCGCAGTATCCATGTCATTCTTCTTGAATTTTGCTATATTTATAGAAACTCAAACCTAAAGATTATGTAAAATTAATTGACCCGATAAAAGAGAAAAGCTATCTATATCTTATCGGGAGAATAAAGGTTCTTTCCTTCAACTCTGAGCAATAAAGAAAAAATGAGAGAAGAAAAACTAATTTTAACGGACGTGAGATGAATTTTCAAACCTTTTTAACTGATTTTTCTAACACGGAACCAGGATATTGGAACACTCATATACCGGAACTATCTTCAGAGGAAAACATTGTTATTAGAGAGAAAACATGTTCTCAAGAAGAGAAAAATACATTTGTAGAGATTTTTTCAAAACGACTGGAAGCCTTAGCAAATACACTCAAAGAAGATTCCTCTTTAAGATCTCATGTATTTTCTTTTTCACAGCATATAGAGGATGATCTAAACATAAATTTGTCCGAAGTTTTCAGGCAATGTATTGTCGCTTCAATTATAGCCAACAATGAAGAGATCATTTCTATCCCTCTAAACATATACGAAGAGACTATAAAATTCTCTCCTGTTCTGCAACAGGTTTTTACAAATGGCAGTTTTGAAAAAGTAAATACGATTCGAGTGCCTTGTTCTCCTCAAGAAATTAAAGACTATTTTTACTGCTCTAAAATTCGAAAAGAACTTGCTCCATATCTAGCTCGAAAAGAGCTGCTGAAAACTCTTACTTTTGAAACTATATTATCTGCTTGTGTTGCCTTGGACTTTTTTTCCGATGATGATCTATGTCATCTATTGGAAAATGCACTTTATGACAAACTTGAAGAGGTTTCTCAAAAAGAACTTTTGTCTAATTATTCGAACTTGCTTCATTTTATTTCTTTTTACGAAGAGGATGATTTGGAAAGACAACTAGCAAATCAAACAAACAGATTGTTTGTAAAAAATAAAGAAATAACTGAAGTGCTTTCTAATTTTACTGAACTTGCGCAACAATTAAATGAAGATAACTTAACTCTACACTACTTAAAGCTCTCCGGGGTCGAACTTGAAGGGGAACAAGATGCCTGGAAAGAGTCCTTTAATGAAGAAAAAGAGCGAGGAGCCTTTGATAATGTTGAACAAGGAGCCCTGAATGAATGGGCGGCCATGAATCCTTCTGACTTTTTTATAGGGGCTCGGGATCTATTAGACTCTACTCGTTGGGCTCCTATATTTGAGAGAATATTGGGAAGCTTCTTTCAGCGGTTAGATGCTCAAGCAGACCGTGGAAATTATTTTCTAGAACAGCTAAGTCATCTTTTCCCATCGATCCAATATTTAAACATCACCGACACTTCTTTTACAACTTGTGCGATACCTCCGATATGGAGAAATACACTTATAAGTTTTAACGCGGCTTTTTCTCGAGGACTTCGGGAAGTTATCGGCCTAGAGAATTTAGAAAACATCAAACATATATTTTTAGGAAATACAAAAGTTGGGGAAGGGCCCATAAACTGTCCTAATCTTGAAAATTTTCAAGCAGGTTCTAATTTTATAGATGTTTCGAAATTGGACAATTTACCAAAGCTTCGACATGTCTCTGCGGGAGGAAGTTTGATAGAAAGGGCTCCCATTGGATGTCCACAACTTAGGTATTTTAATGCTCCTTTAACTGAGCACTTTAAAGATAGTTCCGGAGTAGATCACTTGACAAAAGACCTTCGCAACCCAGTGTGGGGAGAGCTCGACCCTGACAGCGATGTATTTTAAAATAATACCTCCTGTGTTCCTTGGATTGATTATACATCGGTTTCCAGAAGGAACGTCGTCAAATTCTCGCAACCTTCGGGAGGTTTTGTTATTCGGGTTCCTGTGCAATCTAAGAAATACAGCCTAGGTAGATTGTTTAGAGGTTCGATGCTTTCCAATTGTGCGCAGTTGTTTATGGTACAGTATACAAGTGCCACGCACCCAGCGGGAGGGCGTTCGATGGCAGTCTCGCTTACGTTTAGGGTTTTTAAGTTTTTTGAATTATTAAGTTGTTGTTTTCAGAACATTCGATTTTATCGGCCAAAAAATGGCTGATAATCGGCCAAAAAAGCTTGAAAAGTGGCCGTGTTTATGATAAAATGGCCGTATATTGTCCGATAAGAGGTATTATGGGTTCTGAAGGGGAAAAAATGGCCGTATTGCGTCAACTTGAGCAAGAGGGCGAACCTGTCACATTACGACAGTTGTTACAAAAGCTCGGAACGACTTATTCCGAGAGAAGCGTGAGACGATGGCTAGCTGACATGACAACCGAAGGCATGGTAAAAAAAATAGGAGTGAACCGAGGGACTAAATATGCGACTGTTAAACAGGCTGGCGTATCGAATTTAATTTTCAGTCTGGAAAGTCGGCAAGTTTTGGAGGTAGTACAAAAACCCTTATATAGACGAGTTTCGATTGCTTATAGCAATGAATGGTTGGATAATTATCAACCTAACGTAACTTTTTATATTCCTGAAGAATGTAGAAAGAAGTTGCATATTTCGGGAAAACGTTTGGAAAAAGAAGATCCTGCAGGAACGTATGCACATCAAATTTTTAACCGGTTACTTATAGATCTTTCTTATAATTCTTCGAGGCTAGAAGGGAACACATATTCTTTATTGGATACGCAAAAACTTCTTTTAGAAGGAGCGGGAGCAGAAGGAAAACTGGATGAAGAAAAAATTATGATTTTAAATCATAAAGAAGCAATTCGATATCTTGTAGATAATGCCACGAAGTTACAAATAAACACTCAAACCATATGCACTCTTCATTATCTTTTGTCTGATGGTTTGGTAGAGGGCAAGTACGCCGGCAAAATACGAGACCACGGAGTTCGCATAGGAGGATCAACTTATGTTCCTTTTGAAGACCCAAGACAACTACAAGAAAAGTTTTTTCAGATTATAGAAAAAGCTGCATTGATTAAAGACCCTTATGAGCAGAGTATTTTTTTATTAATACACATGTCCTACTTGCAAGCTTTTACGGATGTTAATAAGCGTACAGCTCGGCTTAGCGCTAATATTCCTTTTATAAAATATAATTTGGTCCCATTATCTTTTAATGATGTAGATAGGGATGATTATATTTCGGCTATGATAGCAATTTATGAGCTGCAGAATATTAATCCTATTTTAGATTTATTTATGTTTTCATACCTGCGCACTTGCTCAATGTACGATTCAACGGTGCAGTCTTTAGGATTCGATGAAGTAAGAGTGAGGTGTCGCCCGCAAAGACGTAGTTTAATCCGTGACATTATTATAAAAAGAATGTCGGGAAAAAAAATGGAAGAGTATCTTTGTGAAGAGGCTAAAAAATTAGTGGACTTAAAAGTTTTGGATTCTTTTACCGAAGATGTCTTAGAAGATCTAAAGCTATTAGACCTAAGTCGTATTGTAGGCCTTGGGATCACGGAAGAGGACCTTAAGGAGTGGATTGCGGTCCAAGAAGGCTAGCCTTTAATTCGGTATAGGACATGACGTTGTAGGGGATGTCCCTCCGCGACCTTAGGATGGTCAAAATCATCGTTTGGATTGTGATGCATCCCAATCTTCTCCATCACGTGGATGGAGCGCTTATTACCTAAATTCCCGGAAAATTATACCTAGGCACGTCTGAGTTTTCAATAATCCATTAAATAAAAACACCTTACATAAAATTAAAGCTTGTCTTTTTTGCGATTCCTAGGTATAAATATACCTATATTTAAAGGAATCGCTATGCCCTGTCATGTTAATTATGTAAACAAGAGTACCGGTGTTACCTATGTGTATGAATCCGTATCATTCTGGGATAAAGAAAAACAACAATCACGTAACAAGCGAGTATGTGTAGGACGGATTGATCCAACCAGTGGGAAGCTTGTCCCATCTAAGCGCCTCTCTTCTGCGCTTGAACAGACAGTCTCGCAAGCTCCTCCACTCACTGCCTCAGCTGAGATTGTGGGAACATCCATTATTCTTGATACCCTTACTGAACGATTAGGTCTTCGAACATTATTGAAATCCTGCTTTCCTAAAGAGCATAATCAAATTCTAACGATGGCATATTATCTTACTGCCAGAGGAACTCCTTTGAGCCATTGCGGAATATGGTGTAAAAGTCATTCACACCCATTTGAGGAGATACTGGATGACCAGCGCATCTCAGAAGTTCTTCGCTCTATCACAACCAATGAGAAACAGGCCTTTCTTGACAAATGGATGAAAAAGGCCTTGGAGGATGATTACCTCTGCTATGATATCACTAGCATCTCTTCCTACTCAGAGCTTAATGAATATATCAAGTATGGACATAACCGAGACAAGGAGGAGCTGCCGCAGCTAAATTTGGCTATGCTCTTTGGTCAAAAGAGTGGTCTCCCTGTATACTTTCATAGAATGCCTGGAAACATTACCGATGTCACTACATTGACTAATCTTTTAGGAACATTCAAAGCCTTAGAATTGAAACCATTCAACTATGTGATGGACAAGGGGTTTTACAGTAAGAAAAATGTTGACAAACTGTTAACCTCTAAAGCTAAGTTTACCATATCAGTCCCCATAAATAACACGTGGGTAAGAGATGCTATTGATGAGATCCACACGGTTATTCACGGTCCGGAGGGGTACCGGAAAGTTGATGATGAAATTCTTTATGTCAATTCCAGGTTGTATCCATGGGGAAAAGATAACCGCCGTTGTTATCTGCACCTCTACTATAATGCCAGTAAACGAGCAGACGCTGTCGATCGTTTCAATGAGAAGCTACTGAACTACAAAGAAGAACTTGAAGCTGGAAATTTAATCGATAAGCATCAAGAGGCCTACAATGAATTCTTTGTGATAAAGACTACAGCCAAACGAGGAACGAAAGTCTCTTATAACACCGAAGCAGTTGGTCGTTATATAAGTCGATACTGTGGATTCCAAGCAATATTGAGCAACAGCATCAAAGATCCTGTAAAAGCTTTACAGGTTTATCGAGATAAGGACATCGTAGAAAAAAGTTTCGATGATTTAAAAAACCACCTAGATATGAAACGTCTACGAATGCATAGTTCAGCAACTGTTGATGGGAGACTCTTTGTTCAATTCATAGCTCTCATATACATAAGCGCTCTTCGTAAGGAAATGAGGAAGTCAGCTCTTATTGAAAGATATACTGTACGTGAGCTTTTAGGAGAAATGGAAACCCTGACCAAGATATCGTACTCCGGTAAATATGGTCACATCCTTACTGAGGTGACCAAACCTCAGCGTGAGATTCTAGAGCACCTAGCGATTGACTTGTCTAAAAAGACCTAGGTATAATTTTTCGGGATTTCAGG
>JAZKAC010000062.1:0-1014 GCA_040389325.1 Chlamydiota bacterium
GATGCTGTTCAAGAGATGCAAGACTATCGAGAACTTAGATGGTTAGATCCTCACCCTGATGCAGCACTTCACGATCATGCTTTTGATAGCAAAACTTTCGAGAGAGTAATTGAAGAGAACATCACTTTATATAAAAAAGGATATGGGACATGATTAAAATCAGGATGTTTAAAATAAATTTCATTCTGTTGCTTGTTTGTATGTCCTCTTTTTCTGCGGTGGAATATGAAGGCATGGCCGATGGGGTTACTAGAAAGACGATAAAGAGACTGGCTCAAGAAAAAAAATTGAGCGCAGTGGGTGTAGGCGGAGGAATGCTAGGAGATATCTACAAGATGTCTATTAGTTTTCAATTGTTTCATTCGGTAGATCAAATGGAAGCTAGGCAGTTATTGGTGGATGTAATTAATATATATTTACAGGACATCAATAGTAGTAAAGCTATTAGACCATACCTTCATGATTATCCTTTCATGCCAAAAAATGTGCAGATTAATATATGGGTACAGAATCCAGATAGATCGGATGTTGCGGTTAATCAAATTGCTTATATGGTAGCTGTAAACGGTATGTTAGAGTATGACTTGCCGCGAGATCCCGTTACCCGTGATCAAAGAGAACTTCTTACAGAAACCTATGCAGAAGCTGTGAAGATTCTTCAAGAGTAGAAAGAGAAGGAACGGGCGGAATAAGGAAAGAGAAATGGAGATTGTATTTTTACTATATGAGGGGATGACGGCTTTGGATATGGTTGGGCCTCATGAGATCCTTTGTCGAGTGCCTAATGCTAAAGTTTATCGCGTTGCTTTGAATAAGGGACCGATACTTACCGATTCTGGGTTGGTATTGATGGCTGAGTATGGATTGTCTGATGTGTCACGAGCTGATGTGCTTATTTTACCAGGGGCGGGAAGTGCAACGACTTTGAGGAAGCATCCGGAAGTCCTTGATTGGGTTCGCTTAATTCATACAACAACAAAATGGACTACTTCGGTTTGTACGGGGAGTTTGATT
>JAZKAC010000062.1:1024-22715 GCA_040389325.1 Chlamydiota bacterium
GGGGCTGCGGGTCTTTTAAGAGGACTTCGAGCAACAACGCATTGGGCTGCTTTAGATCGTTTAAATATTTGGGATGCCGAGCCTGTAAAAGAGCGTGTTGTGGAAGATGGTAAAATAATTACGGCAGCAGGTGTGTCTGCTGGAATCGACATGGCATTAATTCTTGCAGCTAAGATTGCAGGTGTGCAGTTTGGAGCGGCCTTACAATTAGCAATAGAGTATGATCCAGATCCCCCTTTTAAGAGTGGTTCGCCCGAGAAGGTTAGTAAAATGATGGCAGAGGCTCTAAGAGCTCGGATGGCGACGTTGTTTGAAAGTCTTGATTAGTTGGATTTAGTATTAATAATTTAAAAATAAGGAGCGTTTTATGTCGACGATTAGTGGAGCAAGAGAGTGTGGGTGTCAGGAAATTGCAGCGTTTTATCAGGCGTCTTTGAAGGATCCGAAGAGCGGAGTTTTAGCTACGGAAAGTGTTGGGCCTTTGAATGGACTTTTTGTGCAGTATATTGTTCCGACATCAAACGGCTCTATAAAGGTAACTTGCGATAATGGTCTTAATACATTAGGCTTTAATAATCTTAGTATTGTTGCTTCTGGTTTTGTAAAAGTTAGTGAGGCGGGAACTTCCTCAGGAGGGAGGTCATTTGCTGCAACAAGTATTGCACCCATCGGTGTTGATGGTAGTTGCAAAATAACAACTCTATTTACTTCTGCAAAGATAGTTTTACCTTCTACTTATAGATAGAGCGTTTTCTAGTCGGAAGTTAATATTTTTAATATTTGGGTGAACTTTTCTGTATCATCACCTAGTTTGTTGAAGAAATCACGATCAACGGATTCTACAAGGGGGATGGCTTTTTCAAGGAGCTGAATCCCTTTTTGTGTTAAGTGAGGAAACTTTGCTCGAGCATTGCCTTCTCGTTGTAGTCTTTCAATAAATCCCTTCTGCTCTAAAGAACGTAGAACTTGAGATGTCTGAGTGATATCCGTACTACAGTGACGAGCAAGTTCAACTTGTGTGATATCGGTATTATCGAGTGTAAGCCAGTTTAGATTAGCCAGAAGAACAAATTGTGGATGAGTTAGGGTGAGTGTTGCAAGTGCAGTCTCTACCTGTCGTCTCCATTTAGTAGAGGCTTGCCAAAAGTTGAATCCTGGGCTTTGAGTAGGTTCTTCAAAATGACTGATTTTTTGACGTGTCGGTTTTTTCATGAGGCCTCTGCTTTTTTTACTAGAGACGGCATTTCTTCTGGTAGATTCTTTTTCATTTTTCGGCCAATTAAATAGGCGAATAAGAAAGCGAGGGGACCTCGCATTTCCGTTTGATGGGTGATGAGGGTTTTACCGTTATACTCTTTTAAAAAATGAGATACGATAATACGCGCTAGAGGAAGTTTGGCTTCGGCAATAAAGGCCTGTAGAGGTGGAACGGGGGTTAGTTCGGTATGGACTAGCGGTTCTCCTTTTGGCTTTAAAGTGCCAAAAGGGCCGTCCAGGGTGCTAAATTCAATCCCGTGATCCCATGTATTCCAATTAACGACATCTTGCCAAATGCTCCAAATGATGGCGGGGAAAGCTCTGGTTTCAACCGTGTGTTTACTGATTAACATAGATTCCTTTATGAGGTGTATGCATATTATATGCATGCCTATTAAATAGGGTCAAGAAGTTTTCTTTTCAGGTTTTAAGGAGATAGAAGACAAATAAATTGATGATTTTCTAGAACTGATCTATGATAGAGCATATTTCCTGGAGTTTTTTTTATGAAAAGAATTTTTTTATGCATAATAAGTGCTATATCCCTTCCGATTTGCTCTTACGCAGCTTACACGATTAAAGATGGAAAGCTAATAGGAACACATGAGCTTGCCACGTTGTCCGTACAGGAGCATTATAGCCTAGCTAAAGAAGCTCTAGAGACTAGTAACTGGATAGAGTTAATTAGACAATCACGTGTTTTGGTGAAAAACTTCTCCGAGACGGTGTTTGCTCAAGACTCCTATTTTTATTTAGGGATGGCATATTTTAATTTGAATGAGCTGGATTTAGCGAATGAATATTTTTCTCAGTACCTTAAAAATCAGCTTACTCCAAAATATTTTGAAGAATCGATTCGATATAAATTTTCAGTGGCTCAAGCTTTTGAGCAAGGTGCCAAGAGACGTTTTTTAGGCAAAGAAGGCATGCCTAAATGGATCTCGGGAAAAAGAGAGGCTATTGAAATTTATGACGAAGTAATCACGGCTCTTCCTCAGCACGACCTTGCGATACAATCTCTTTTTGGGAAAGCGAATATTTTATTTGCGGAAGAAGATCTTAAAGAAAGTTTAGAGGTTTTTCAAGTTCTGCTTCGCAGATTTCCTAAAAGCTCTCTAGCGAGGGATAGTTATGTTGCGATTACAAATGTATATAAGACTTTGAGTGAAAAAGAATACGCAGATCCTGACTTTTTAGACTTAGCGGAAATCAATATCAAAAAATTCAGAATGGATTTTCCTGAAGATCCTAAGATTGCAAAGGCAGAAGAGATCTTACATGCTATGATGGAAGTCTATGCAAAGGATCTTTACAACACGGCGCAGTTCTATGAAAGGACAAAAAAACCTAAAGCATCCATTATTTATTATACAAAGATTATGACTAAGTATCCTAGTACACAAACTGCAGTGCAGTCTCAGCAACGGCTTAATGTTCTTTTGCCTAAATATGGGAATAAGGAAGAAAAGTTGGTCATACCTCAAAATACGGTTCCTGTTATTGTAGATAATTCTTCCGTAGAGCCTATGGAAATGCAATAAGAAAGGATCTTATGCCACTTGTTTTACTTTTGTTGTTTCTGACCTCTTGCTGTGGGTATCATTATTCTTCGCAAGAGGAGTCGGCGCAGACTATCTCCGTACCTTACATTTTAGGGGACCCAGATGCATTACTCAATAATGAACTAGTTTATCAGCTTAGTTCGAGTGGAGAATTTTCTTGTCTGCAGTCGGGAGGGGATTTTATCTTGCAGGTGGTGATAGCATCGGATACTCATGAACGTATCGGCTTTAGATATGATCGAGATAACCCTTCGGGGTCTTTAGAGAAAAATATTTTAGGGGTAGAAGACTGTCGTAGCATCATTGCGATGGTATCTTTGATAGAAAGAAGTTCTGGGAAAGTTATACTGGGACCTTCTGAAGTTAGAGCTAGTGTAGATTATGACTATACGGATCCTGGGTCTCCACGAGATTTGTTATTTGCTAAATCTCAGCCTATTATGCCGTTTTCTTTAGGACAGTTAGACTCTTATGAAGGAGCTCATGATGATGCTGCTAGACCTTTATTCCGACAGCTTTCTAAAAAGATTGTGATGGGGTTAGTGAGTAAGCTTTCCGACATTTCTTCGTAGGGCTATTCTTTTTTCTTCTCTATGGAAGAAAGGGTAGCTTCCGTGTCTAGCATCTCTGTCATAAAATGTTGTAAAACTTTTAAAATGTACTTAGGCGTGTTGTAGACTCCTGAAGTTGTGTATACGATTTCAAGGTGAGGTTTTAAGTTTTGAATTAGGGCAATAATGATAAGAGTGCTGGGCAGATCCGTTTGAGCTTGAGGGGTAATCCATACGGCAAATTTCTCATTAAACAAAGTCACTTTATCATTTGTTTCGATCACATGAAATTGCTGTGTTAAAGACTCGGGAGTGGATGGAGCCTCATCCCAGTTATTGAGTAATCCAAGATCTTGTAGCAACTGTAAGCTAACATGGATACACCCGTCAGGAGCCCACTCCTGTAAATTGTCCGTAAAGTCTTTATAGGCTTCTTCCAACTGAATGGGATTCATGATATAACTCTTTGTTATAAGGTTTATCTCTAGGGGGAGGGGATTATAAAAATAGCCCTGTAAAATATCATATTGTTCAACTTCTCTTTTTATTTTAAAGAAAATAACTTCAAAATAAATAAGATTTTTTGTGATAATGGATTTTCTTCGTGTTTAAGTAACTGAATGTGAGTGTTTATGAAGCTGAAATCTAATGTAAAAATATTTTTTATTTTTGTGGTTTTTTTGGTAAAAGAGGCTCGTGCGGAGCCCTTGCGGTGCGAAATTATGGCTCCGATTGCCATTTTAATCAACGCGGAGAACGGAAAAGTGCTATTTGAAAAAAACGGTAGCCAGGTATGTCATCCAGCTAGTATGACAAAACTGGCTACCGCTTTTTATGCAATGCATAAGAATGGGAAAGATCTAGACAAGGTGATTACGGCTTCTTCTGATGCAGTTGGCACCGTATCTAGTTATCTAAGAAGAAATAGCGGAAAACACCCCTCGTATCGATTGGAATTTGGAGGTAAGCACGTAGGGATTAAAGCAGGAGAGCAGCTGGATCTAAAGACCCTGTTATATGCTGTGATGGTAGCTTCGGGTAACGATGCATCTAATGTCTTGGCAGAGAGCATTAGTGGTTCGGTATCTTGTTTTATGGAAGAGTTGAATCTTTTTTTGCGAGCTATAGGATGTAAGCATACCTATTTCACCAACCCTCACGGACTTCCTGATCGTAAGCATGTGACGACAGCATATGATCTAGCTCTTATGGCTAGATTTGCTAGGAAAAATCCTATATTTAAAGAGATCGTGATGACTACTAGGTATGAGCGTCCTCAAACCAATAAGCAGGGCTCTTCTTGGCTTATACAAACAAACGGTTTATTAAAGCCTGGCAAATACTACTACCCTTATGCAACGGGGATAAAGACGGGTTATACAGAACAAGCGGGGTTTAACTTAGTTGCCTCAGCTCAGAAGGGAGATAGAGATCTAATTGCGGTTATTTGTAATTGCAATGAAATCTCTAAAAGATACCGGACGGCTGTTCAGCTATTTGAAGCAGCGTTTAATGAACCTAAGCAGATAAGAAAACTTCTTTCTCAAGAATACGATCTATTTCATAAGCAATTAGAAGGAGCTAAAGAAACATTACATGCCATTTTAGAGACGGATCTAGCTGTTTCTTTTTACCCTTCGGAAGAAAGGGAGTTTCACCCAGAAGTGCAGTGGTATTCTCTTAAATTACCTATAAAAGAAAAAGATAAAGTGGGCTGTGTTCAGCTTTTTGACCAAGAGGGGAAATGGGAAAAAACAGTTCCTCTACTAGCTATGAAAAATGTGGATCCAACTTTTATGTATAGAGTAGAAAAACAGATGGACGTAACTGCTGGATTTATAAAAAAGAAAAGAGCCTACTTTGGTTATGGTATGGCTCTTGGATTAATCGGTATTTCTCTTTGGTTAGTTAAGAGAAAAAGGTTGAAAGGTAGCGGGAATGGTTTCTTCTAATCTTGTGTCAAAACCGTAACGATCTCTTAGCTTTGATAGATAAACTCTAAAACCCTTTTCGGACTCTTCTTGGATGAGTTGGTTTTGGAGTTTGTCATAAAGAGAGCGAAGGGTAGGTATGTTTGTTTTAGTATGGTTTTTTAGATAGAAGATACGATAGATGATACCTTGGTCGGTTTTGTTAACCTGCTTAATAGGTTCGCTTATAGCTTGAACGGGAAGTCTTGTTAAAATACTTCTGTAAGCTTGAGAAAGGTTTTTTGTTTCCGTTTTGATTGTGTCGGAAAGAGTGATTTGAAAGGAAGGTTTTTCTTCAAGATCAGCGAGGTTAGGTTCTTTAAGTTTTTCTACAATCTCCGAGATGATAGAAGGAGATGTTTTGCAAAGCGCAAAGGCTTTTTGTGCAACTTGTTGAGCAATTTCTTCGTTTTGAGCTCGAATGGAAAGAGTTTGATATTCCCATTCTTCTTTAGGAGGATTTTTTTCGCAGTAGCCTGCGTAAGCTAATTTGACATCCTGTGTATTTACGGAAGAGAGAGCTTTAGCATGCACTTTAAACCAGGTCATTTTTTGTACGGCAAGTTCTGAGTGGATCATAGACTTAGCTTCTTCATAACTTATTCCTAGTTTATCTAGGGTATTCATGACATTCGGACCAAATTTTTCAAAAAGCGTTTCTCTCACTTCAGAATCCGTGATCTTTAATTCCATCTTATCGGCATCCAGTAAGATGAGCTCATGATCGATCATTTGGAAGAGCATATCTCTCCACTGAGTAGAAAAGTATTGATATTTGGCAGGAAGAGAATCTGCGTATTGAGGGTAGTGTTTATTTAAAAATACTTCCATTTTTTTGACCACATCCAATACGGAGATGGTGGTATCTCCTACCTTAACCAAAATTCTATTTTGAATGATTAGGCGTTTATTTTCTTCTGGAAATAAATTTGGATCTGCTTGGGTAAAGACGCTACATAAAAGAAAAAGGAAAAAGGAAATAAGGGGTTTTTTGTTCGTGAGCATAAGTGCTATAGGTCCTTAGTTTAAATTTGACTACGAAGATGTCAAAATTATAGCAAAATTTATGATTTTTGCAAAACTATAGAGTAAAAGCCATCCATTCCTCCTAGAGAAGGAGTAGAAGAAAAAGGAGGTTTTATAACGGTAACGGGGAGTGTTTCCGTAAAATATTTCACTTGGTCTTCGTTTTCCATAGGGAAGATACTACAAGTTGTGTAGACGATATGCCCTTTCGGTTTTACAAAAGTTAGAGCTTTTGTAAAAATTTCTCTTTGTGTTTGAACGGTTCTTTGAAGGTCTTCTAAAGAAAATTTCCATTTCATATCGGGATTTCTTCGTAAGGTTCCCGAGCCGCTGCAAGGAGCATCAACAAGAACCCAGTCCATCCTTTGATGAAGATTTCTTTTCTTCAAGTCTTCTGAAAAGATAACCTGTGCGTTTTGTATTCCTGCTCGATGAAGTCTTTTTTTAGCTTCTGCAAGAACCTGAGAGCGGATGTCGTGAAGGTGAAGTTGTCCTTTGCCTTGCATTTGAGGTGCAATGGCAAGAGCTTTTCCACCTGAACCTGCACAATAGTCTAAAAATTGATCGCCTGGTTTCACATCAACTTGTAATGCTGCAAGTTGGCTTCCTTCATCTTGTACTTCAAATAACCCTTCTCTAAATTCGGGAAGAATCAAGAAATTGACTCTACGAGCAAAGTGTATGGCTAGAGGAGAGAAGGTTCCCGATTTCACGGGTTGAGAGAGCTTTAATCTTTGGAATAAATGATCTCTAGAAATTTTTAAGGCGTTTGCGCGAATGGTAGTGGGGGCTGAAGAGTTAGAGGCTAAACAAAAAGAGATGGCTTCTTCCTCTCCGAGTTGTTCACACAGAAAATCAAAATAAAGTTTAGGAAAGCTTACTCTGTCGTGAATAGGAATTTGAGTGTCTTGTATATGGTCTTCAGGCTGTAGGGTTTCCAAGATTCGAATTCTTTTTTCCCAGGATAGGTCATCTGGGCAGAAAAAATCGACTAGACCCTTCCAGCGGATCATAGAGTAAAGGGTCTCGGTGATATATCGTCTATCGTGAGCCCCGATCGCTTTATGATTTTTAAAATAGATACGTAAAAAGACATCCAGAGGAAGGCGTTGCTTCTCAAAGGTTTGGAGGACTTCTACGAGGTGAGTGTTTCTAAATTGTATATACATTTGTCGAAGATGGTACTACACTGTGTTCTTATTAGTCAAAGCGAAAATACGATGAGATACGAAGTCCATGTGAAATTTCATAGGAATGATCTAGAAATCGAAGGAAATATCATCACTATAGGGATATCTGTGAGTCCTGAAAAAGGAAAAGCCAACGCAGAAATTATTAGAAAATTAGCTAAGCACTTCAAAGTTCCGAAATCATCTATTAAAATCATTATCGGAACAACGTCAAGAAAGAAGATTATTGAAATAGATTAGTGTTTCGACTGCTCTCTTTTTCTACAAAAAAACGTAATAATTATTTTTTTTGAAGATTTTCATTTCAGCATCTGGCAGATTGCGATTTATCATAACTAGATAAGGAGGAGTCTTCGGTGAACATATTTCAAATAAGTGCGGCCTATATAGGTAGGGTGTTTTTAAGTGTGATTTTCTTATTTTCTTCTATAATAGAGGTGTTGAATTGGCCAGAGACGGAGCAATACTTCACTATGATATTCACAAGATGGATGCACGTTTATCAAGGAAATGAGCACGTTAGTTTATTCATGGCAGACATTTTGTCTTGGTTGCCAACGATTCTTATGGTGGGGGTTGCTCTGCAGTTTTTAGGTTCTTTGTTGATGATTCTAGGTTGGAGAGTTCGCTTGGGAGCTAGCTTCTTACTTCTGTTTTTAATTGTAGAAACAGGTGCAGTATATGATTTCTGGCATTTAGAAGGGACTGAACAAACTATTGCGATGACAATGTTCTTTAAAAATTTGGCTATTTTTGGGGGGCTTATGGTAGTGTTGTCTTTTGGGAAAGGTCTCGAAAGGAAAAAAGTTGGATAGATGACGCTGTTTTTTGTAGGCATTTGCCAAGTTGTAAGCTGTTTTTTGGTGGCATTCGGTCAAAATGCTTGGTACTCTTGGTGCGGGCCTCTAGCGGCTTCTCTTGCTTTCGCTATACATTGGAAGGCTCTTGATGGCTTGTCGGAAAGACAAGCCTCGAGAGTCTCTTTTCTTTGGTTTTTTTCAGTGTCACTAGTGCAACTTTCTTGGATGACGGATAGAGAGTATCAAGGGATTTATATAGTCTTTGTGTATCTTGCTATTGCTTTAGCCTGCGCTTGGCAATTTTCTTTTTTTTCGCGAAAAATTCGTACCTCCCTTAAGTTAGATGGACTCTCTATCTTAGGGCTTTGCGGTCTTTGGACTTTGATGGAGTGGATGCGATTACATTTTCTATGCGGGTTTGCTTTTAATTTTGTAGGTCTTTCTTTAACTTGTCATTTATTTTCTTTGCAGATGGCTTCCATCTTCGGAGTTCTGGGGTTGTCATTTTGGGTCATAATGACAAATCTTATGGGGCTTAGATTTCTTAAGTCTTCAAAGTCTACTTCTTTTTTGTTGCAATGGATCTTTGTTATTCTTCTTCCTTATGCTTATGGGGCAGGCCATATTGCTTATCATGACTTGGCAAAAAGGCAAGAAGAGGATAAATCTTATACGGTTTTATTGGTTCAGACAGGATTGCTTCCTTCTCAAAAATATCGAATTCTAGGAAAAGAAGAAGATTTTCTCCACCCTGTTACACAGTGGAGAAATGTTTTAGAGGAAATAGCGACTTATTCGAAAAAGAAAATCGATTTACTTGTGTTGCCAGAAGCGGCATTTCCTTTTGGATTTGATCGGTATGTATATGAAAAGCAAATAGTACAAGATGAAATCGTAAAAGCTTTTGGAGAAAAGGCTGCAGAAAGTTTTCCACCTGATGTAGAGCCGTTCGCTCAAAGAAAACCAGGATCGGTGATTAGGGTGACCAATGCTTATTGGGTACAGACTTTATCTAACTTTTTTCATACGCAGGTCATAGCGGGGTTGGATACGGAGGAGTTTGGACGAAATTATAATTCTGCTTTTTCCTTTGAACCAGGAAGTTTACCAGAAAGGTATGATAAGAGGGTGTTACTTCCTTTAGCAGAGTATATTCCTTTTGAGGGGTTGAAGAGGTTAAGTCAAAGGTATGGGATAGAAAGTTTTTTTACTTCAGGAACTCAACCTGAGGTCTTCGGTCTTAATAAAATATCACCGTCCGTTTGTTATGAGGAACTCTTTTCGTCGATTATGCGGGAAGGAAAAAAAATGGGAGCGGAGTTATTTGTTAATTTAACAAATGATGGATGGTTCCCATTTTCAAAACTATCCAAACAACATTTTACGCATGGTTTAATTCGAACGGTAGAAAATGGAATTCCTCTTGTAAGGTCGTGCAGCATCGGGGTGACGGCAGCGGTCGACAGCGTTGGAAGGGTGATATCAAAATTAGAAGGGGATCAAAGAGGTTCTTTGTGCGTATCTGTTCCTAGATATCACTATACAACGTGTTTTTCTTTTTTTGGAGAGACTCCTCTTATTATTCTATGTGTGGTGTTTTGCTTTGTAATCTATGGAAAAAGAGTTCTTCTTCGATCTCGCTATGTTTAAAAGACTCTTTCAAGCGCTCTTTCCAGTCTTCTTTAATCCCTAAGCTATCAAATATTTCTTTTTTCTGCTCAGGAGAAATGGATTGGGGTTTTATTGATGCAAGAGCTTCTAGTAATTGAGAAGAATTAATCACGGAAGGGCAAAGGCCTCCTTTAATTAAAATGTCTTTATAGGGTTTGGCTCCAATTTGTATTAGGGGGATGCCAGGGATTGCAAGTAGGGGGCCCATGCTGGTTTGGTGGTATAAGGCGCCTTCCGTTATAATTTGCATCTCATCCGTTGTCTTGTTAGAGATAATAAATATAGGAGCATTTGCATTCGTTTCGTGCTCTTTGACCCAGTTTTCTGCTTGTTGACGGTCTATGTTGCTACTTTTAGCTCCTGGGTGTTGTTGTAAAACGATAATGAAGTTGGATAAGTCCGTTTTTTGGATTCCTTCAGAAAGAAATTGAAGGAAAGCGGGAAAAGCTTCGGTGAAATATTCTCCGTTATTACCTCCGAAATAAGTAAGAACTTTTTGCCCGAGGTCTTTTTGGTTATTTTCTTTAAGAAATTGGGAACGCATGGAGTTGTGGTTGAGCTCTCTTCGTTTTGCAATTTTATCGGCCTGCAAAACAGGATAATATCCTAATCCGATGCGAGGAATGGTAGGTAGGCGTATTGTAGAGTCTTCTGCAAGATTGGCATTAGCAAAAAGAACTTTTTGTGCGGCGCTCATAACTTGCTTAGCTACGGAAGAATAGTCTATAGGAAGGTAAGGGTCGGGGGATTCTGGATTGTCGTAATAGGCTATGCGTAAGATTTCCGGTGCTTTTTCAGCTAAAGTTTTTTGAAGTGTAATATCAAACTTATGTCCCACATCGGAAATGACTGCGAAGGCTCCCGAGCATGCTTTAACGATTTCACTTGCTAGGAGTAACTCTTCTTCCTGGGAAAGATTGTCCGCTAGGAAAGAGGTTTTGACTTCTATATTTCGATCTTGGAATTTTTTTAAAGCCGGTCCCGAGGCGCAGATTTGGACTTCGTAACCATCCTTAGTCAGTTCTTCTGTAAAGTTGGCAAAATGATCGGCTGGCCCTGAGTGACAGCAAACAAAAAAGATGGCTTTAGTAATAGGATTAATCATATGGATCCTTTTCTGTGAATAAAAGTTATAATTTTAGTGTAAAATTGTAATTTATTCAATATGAAAATATTATTTTATGTGGTTGTTTGTTTTTTAAGATAAAATCAATTTCTAATTGACATTGAAGGGATAAATGGGAGAGGATAGGACTCTTTTTTATGCTATAATAGGGAGCTAGGTAAGATGTTTATTTTAAATGTTTTGATGAACTGTGCGCTTGTATTTTTTTGTCTATTTTCTCGAGTTGAAGGTGGGGAGCTTCTTTATCCAGATTTTGATGTATCGATGCTAAGGCAAGAAGGAGTGGAGAGGAATTATATCCGGCAAAAGCAGAGATATGAAAATATGGATCAGGAATTAGTTGATGCTTTTAAGAAGAACTACGAAAATAACATCTTATCGCGAGGGGAGACTCGAACTTCCAAAATTCCTCGTGTTATACATCAAATCTGGCTTGGGGGAGAAGTCCCGGAAAAGTATCATAATTGGATGGCTGCTTGGGCTGCCATGGAAGGATGGGAGTATAGACTTTGGAGAGACAAAGATGTGGAATCTATGTCTTTATATAACAGGGACCTTTATGAGCTATCGACAAACCTGGGAGAGAAATCGGACATTCTTCGTTTAGAAGTACTTAGTCAGTATGGAGGAATTTATGTAGATGTGGATTATGAATGTGTGAATATAGATGTTTTCCAAGAATTGCATAATCAGTATGATTTTTATATTGGATTTGAGCCAATAGAGCATGGCGTGATTTCAACAAGAAATATATTTAAAATGTGCAATGCGTTAATAGGGTCCATTCCTCACCACCCTCTTGTTAAACATTTAATTGTAAACATGAAAGCAAATTACTTTGCCGTTCGCCAATTTGAGGGGACCCTGGAAAGATCTGGGCCTTCTTATATAACGCGCATTATTTGTGAATATCTACTGTACGCTCCTGATCGTCATAAAAACATGTATCTGCCTTGTACATTTCTTTATCCTTTTACGGAAAAAGACCTAGCACAAGAAAATCTATTGGAATGTTTGCCTGAAACGGCAGGTATTCATTATTGGAGTGGAAGTTGGAGGAAGAGAAATCTCGAAAATAAAGAGGATTTGGAATGTTTTTATAGTCGAGAAGAATGTGCTCAAGATTCTTGTGAACAATTCAGTTGTATAAAGGAATAGAAAATGCTCAAAATTAATCGACTATTTATTTATATAAGCTTTCTATTATCGTCTACGTTCTCTATGGGCGAATCTACTCAGCCTTGCGCTTTGATTACGATCCCGAAGTCAGGATCTCATATGGTCATCAAGGCTTTGTATTTCTTAACGGGAGGGGCGCCTATATGGCATACCCATTTTCCTTCCAAGTATTATATTGCGCCGGAAGAAGGTTTTTTATATACGCACTTTTGCGTATCTTCTCAGCTTGAAGAAAATTACGCTCATTTGCCTAGGTTAAAAAAAATTGTTAATGTTAGGGATTTACGAGATGTGTGTGTGTCCATTGTCCATCAAGTTTGTAAAAGTCCTTGGCCGGGAATGAGTCAAAAGCTCAGAAATTCTTTTAAAGAGATGACTTTTGAAGAACAGCTCTTATTTGTAATTAATTTTGATTATGAACTAGAAGATGTGGCGGAATTTGCTCCTAATTCCCTACAGATCTCGATTGCAAAAGTAGCGGAGCAAGCTATGAGATACGTCGAAGAGCAAGATTGTCTTGTGTGTAAATATGAAAATTTAGTGGGTCCGAGAGGTGGAGGTACTGAAGATTTGCAAAAGGAAGAGCTTAGGCGTATTGTTGCTCATCTAGGTTTTTCTGCTCCGGAATCTTTATTAGAAGATGTTGCTTCTCGACTTTATGGAAATGAGGTAGATCCTTTTGGAGAGGGAAGTTTTGCGAACTTCCGAAGTACCTTCCATCAAGGGAAGGTTAATAATTGGAAAAATTTCTTTACGGAAGAGCATAAAGAGGCCTTTAAGCAAAGGTTAGGAAAATCGCTCATTGCTTTAGGGTATGAAAAAGATGAAAACTGGTAGAAAATAATTATTTTATTCCCTGTGCTTGATGTAATTAGGCATAGGGGATCAATCTTAAAAAGATGCTGAACTTATTGCTTTATTTTTAAACTCTAAAATAGATCTTGAGGAAAATCAGAAAAAACAGTAGTTTTTTTCTGATTTTTATATGTATAATTGATTTTTCGTGAATTATAGGGGTTTTTTTGTTGTCTTGTAGTAAAGAAATAAATCACAATCAAAAAAAGATGCGTTCTTCGTACACTCTTCAAAAAGAGATATCGAGAAGGGGTATTGGGGTGTTTACGGGAGAAGAGGCTATCTTAACGTTGAAGCCGTTGCCTATTAATTCTGGAATTGTTTTTCAAAGAACGGATCTTCTGGGGTCTCCTCAATTTAAACTTAATCTGACACTTGTTCAAGGAACTCCTCGTTGCACCATCATTGGTAATGAGCAATTTTCCGTGCAGACCGTCGAACATTTAATGGCTGCTTTGCATGTTTATGGAATAGATGATCTGCTCGTGCAGCTTTCAGGTCCTGAAATACCGATTTTTGATGGAAGCGCACTTCCTTTTGTAGAGATGATCGAGGAATCTGGGTTATTTCATCAAGGAGAAAAAGAGATTCTAGTGCTTAAATCTCCAGTATACTGGTCTCGTGGGGATGTTCATCTTGTGGCCTTTCCTGCTGAAGAATGTAGGATTAGCTACACGTTGCATTATCCGAATTCTAGTTGCATCGGCACGCAGTTTTTTTCTTTTTCTTTGAACCCCAACTCTTTTAAGCAAGAAATTGCTCCGTGTAGGACTTTTTCTATTTATGAAGAGATTGCACCGCTGATTGAAAAAGGCTTTTTGAAGGGAGGCAGCTTAGAGAGCGCTCTTGTGATAAAGGATAACCTGGTGCTAAATCCGGGAGGACTTCGACTTCCTGAAGAAATGGTGCGTCATAAAATTTTAGATATGATAGGAGATCTTTATCTTATGGGATTTTCATTTTTTGCTCATATTATCGCAATTCGTTCGGGTCATCATGCTAATAATGCATTTGCCAATGAATTACTAGATCAGTTTAAGAAGGAGAATTTTTAATGACGATAGACGCTTCAAAGCATTCCATTGTATTTAATGCAAAAGAAATAGCTAAGATTCTACCTCATAAGTATCCATTTTTACTTGTAGATAGAGTTGTGTACCTTAGTTTGGAAGAAAACCAGATCATTGGACAAAAAAATGTCACGATGAATGAGTCATTTTTTCAAGGACATTTTCCAGGAGCCCCTATTATGCCGGGTGTTCTTATTCTAGAGGCTCTTGCGCAGGCAGGAGGTATCTGGCTCCATCAAAAAGGGTATGATCAAAAAATAGCTGTCTTACTGAATATGAATAATGTGAAATTTAGAAGGCCTGTAGTTCCCGGGGATGTGCTTATGTTGCATGCGACAGCTCTTCACGTAACTAGTCGAGCGGGAAGAATGCTGACAAGGGCATTTGTTAATGATCAAGTAGTGGCAGAAGCAGAAATTGCTTTTGCTTTAGTTAATAAAGAACAAATTTAGAAAGTAGTTAATATTTAAGGTATGGAGACACATGGCTAATATACATCCTTTGGCAGTAGTAGAATCAGGTGCAAAAATTGGCCTAAACGTGACAGTTGAAGCTTATGCCGTTGTTAAGAGCACCGTTACTCTGGAAGATAACGTTATTATTAAGTCTTTTGCCTATATCGATGGATATACGACCATTGGAGAGGGGACTGTCATATGGCCCTCTGCCAGTATTGGGACAAAGACCCAAGATTTAAAATTTCGAGGCGAAAAAACCTATGTTGTGATTGGGAAAAATTGTGAAATTCGAGAGTTTGTAACAATTAATTCCTCATGTCAAGAAGGGTCTGTTGTGCGAATTGGTGATAACTGTCTTTTGATGGCATATTGTCATGTAGCCCACAATTGTGAAGTTGGAAACCGAGTGATCATGGCAAATAATGCCATGTTGGCAGGCCACGTAATTGTGGAAGACTATGCGATTATTGGAGGAATGACTCCCGTACATCAATTTTCTAGAATTGGCAGAAACTCCATGGTAGGTGGATTTAGTCGAATCACACATGATGTGCCTCCCTTTACGATAGGTGCTGGGGTTCCGTATAAAATAGGTGGGCTCAATCTTATAGGGTTAAAAAGAAACGGTTTTTCTTTTGAAGAAAGAAAAGCATTGCATCAAGCTTTTAAAATCACTTATCGATCAGGCTTGAATATCTTAGAGGCGTTAGACCTTATAGAAAAGCAAGTCCCTATGAATCCACATGTAGAACATTGGATTTCTTTTTGCAAGACCTCTAAAAGAGGGCTGATTGGACTTCATAGCTTAGAAGCTGTACAAGAAGAAGAAGTTGATGAATTGGAAAAGTTATGCGAAGAAGAGATGAGTTCGACAGGAAAATGAGAATTGTCTTTTTTGGAACTTCATCTTTTTCCGTAGGGATTTTAGAGTGCCTGGCTTCTTCGGGGCATTCTATTGAAGCTATTGTAACCCGTCCAGATCGTCCAAGAGGAAGAGATCTCAGGTTGCAGCCCTGTCCCGTAAAAGAGTTCAGCATGAATTTTTTACCTAATGTCCCTCTTTTTCAACCAGAAAAAGCTTCAACGGATTTATTTTGTGAAGAGCTTAAAAAATTCAATCCAGATCTTTTTCTAGTTGTTGCTTATGGAGAAATCATAAAGAGCAACCTGCTTTCAATCCCCTCTAAGGGATGTGTTAATATTCATACAAGTCTTCTTCCTTTGTATAGGGGAGCTGCCCCTATACAAAGATGTATTATGGATGGAAAAGAAGTCTCTGGGGTGACCTATATGGAAATGGCTCTGAAGATGGATGCAGGAGATATCCTTAAGCAAGAGGTTGTCCCTATCCCTTCTGAAATGAATGTCATCGAATTAGAAGGAGCTCTTTTATCTGCAGCTAAACAATCTTTGCCTGAACTCCTTGCCAATTTTGATGAGTATTATGCAAAGAAACAGCGACAAGATGAGTCTAAAGTTACTTTTGCTGCAAAAATTTCTCCTGAAGATTGTGTTATACGCTGGGAAGAAAGTGCGCAGGCTATTCATGACCGGATTCGAGCTTTGTCTCCTTTCCCAGGAACCTTTATCAAGTTACAATTCGGCTCGGACGTAAAACGAATGAAGATTTTATCTAGTAGGATTCATAAAGAATCCGTAGAAAAACCAGGTGTTCTTTTTGTTGATCGAACCTGTATAAAGATCTCCTGCAAAGATGGTCTCTTAGAGTTGCTTTTCGTGCAACTGGAAGGGAAAAAAGCCATGCAAACGGAAGAGTTCCTTCGAGGTGTTTCTAAGCACTTTTCTTTAGCTCTTTAATCTATTTTTTTCACATAGATATTTTTACTTTACCTAAAATTGCTCTATCCCATAGAGTCTCCCCTCCGTTAAGATAATATTAATATTAAGGGGTAGTATATGTCAGTTATTTCTCTAAGTGGACAGAGTGTGTGCCAAGTGGCAAGAGCCGTTGGGAGTGTATTTACCGATTCGAATGCGTTAATCCTAAACGCTAAGGTCGTAGAAGCTTTTAATTCGGCATCGGACGTGTTTTTTTCTACAAAGATGCCTTACTCGGATAGTTTCAAAGAAGCCTTAAAGACTTTTAAGGGTGCGAATGCTTTAGCGACTTTGCCTCAGCAAATTGGGTCAATAGTAAAGTCAGTGTCTTGGTTTATAGAGCGTCAAAGTTTCGGAGCTCTAACGGGCTGTATTGCGGTTGCTGCGGGAACTATTAATAAGGTGTATGATGCGGCTAGTTTTCTGGATAGAGAAGTTGCCGTTCCCTTTTTTAAGGGAGTTACGGAACTTTACAAAACGGTTCATTTCCAAGCTGTTGCAGTTGGCGCTTCAGTTCGATTTATTGTCGCGGCACCGCGGGTAGCCGACTTCTGCTTATCTGGTGAGCTGTTGAAGACGCTTCAAGAAGGGCGTTATGATTCCTCGTATATATTTCAAGCCGTAGAAAGTGTGGCTACTATGGTTTTTGCAGGGTCTATACTAATGGGGGGCGGAGCTCAACTTACGACGGCGGCCTCGGCTGTAGGGGCTTTTACCAAAGGGGTGGAATTCTACTGGAGAGGTAATTACAAGAAATTACTTTAGATAAGTCGAAAGATGGGAAAAGAGAGAATACTATTTAGGGAGTGGATGATTTGTTTATCCGTGGTTCTTTGTATTATTTTTCTTTTTTCCGTTTCTTCTTCACAGGGAAGAAGAATGCTGCAAGAGGATGTGGGACTTGAGGGGCAAAGAGAGAAGGTTAAGGTCGTTATCTCAGGAGCTGTCCTTAGGCCCGGTGAATATGAAGTGGAGGTTGGGAGTTCTCTTAAGAAGGTGTTGAGTAGAGCGGGATTTAGATCCTTTGCGGATAAAAAAGCTATATACTCTAAAAAAATACTATTGAATTCTTGTGAGATTTTTGTTCCTGAAAAGAAGAAGAGTACTAGACAGAGAAGCTGTCTTGCTTGTGACTGATGGCTAGTTAATATTAATATATAAGGAGAGAACATGTCGGTAGCAAATGTAGGAAATGGGATTTATGAAATGGGTCGGGGAGTTGTGAATATTGCAAGTAATGTAACAACTCAAGCAGGAAGGGTGTTTGCCGTTTTAAACGAGGATGTCAAGGATCTTGAAACAGCAATTATGTTAGGGAAAGTTGGGGATGTTCTCATTAAGGCAAAAGAAACTCTTGGGTTCGGAAAGACCTCTTCTTCCGAGCAGTCTTACCAAGGAGTCTTGGGAACTTTAGACGGATGGAATGCTTTAAAAACTTTTCCGGATACAATCATAGAGACTAAAGCAAAAGTGTCCGAATTTTTCATGAAACAAACATACTCTATAGCTATGGATTGTGTTAGTGCGGTTACGGGACTTTTTAATGCAGCTTGCGAAGTTGTCGGCTTTTTAGAAGCTCAGTTGGCTGTTCCTTGTTTTAAAGGTATTTCGGATGTGTTAGAAACAAGTAATTTTCAAGCCTTAGCGGCGGGAGCTACAGCCAGAACCTTAACTGCAGGGGAGCGAGTTTTTAGCTACGTATCCAGTAAGGGAAATATAAGTTATAAGGATGGGGTTGGAAGCGGGTTGGATGTGGTGAAGAATTTAGGGGATCTTGCCTTTGCCGTAACCATGTTAACAACGGGAAGTCAATCGATGTTGCTTGGGGCGTCTGCTCTTAGTACGGCTTCTAAAGTGACTAAATACGCTTTTTCTAAATTTGTGTAATTTTTTTATTTAAAAATGAATGGAAACGTCCTCTCTTGGAGGGCGTTTTTTTTTGCTCGAAAAATTAAATTGTTTCTACCAAGTAGTAAGGTCGTGTGATAGAGAATGGAATATTTTTGTTTGGATGACTATTTTTTGCTTGGGTGATTACGAGTTTGGGTATTTTATTACTAAAATATTTTTTAAATTAACGAATCTTTTGAGCTTTTGGAAAAAATAAAAAAAAAGACAAGAAAAAAAACAGCCGTTTCGTTAAGATCATGGGCATTGTCTTTTTTTGGATATAGACTTTATGTGGTTAAAGCGACCTTTTCAGATTATTTTGATTGTGTGAAAATCAACTTTTTTGATAATCTTTTCGCTTTAGCCTTTTGATAGAGCTTTTTGTGTAAAAATGCAGTCCCTCGGGGTGCAGGAATCTGTCTCTTTTCAGTGTTTATTTCTTGCGGGAGTCGGAAGAAAAAAGTCTAAGTAGCGAATTATCAGTTGAATAAGGTGTTGTATGAGCCTAACTTTAATGGGAAGAAAAAAAGGAATGATGCAAATGTTTGATGACAACGGTAACGTTGTTGTCTGCACGGTCATTCACGCAGAGCCGAATGTGATTTCTGAAGTGATCACGAAAGAGAAGCAAGGGTATAATGCAGTTCGTTTATCTGCATTTAAATTGTCCGAGTCTAAGAAGAAAAATATTTCTAAAGGTCTTAGGGATGCATTTGCTCTGAAGAATATAGAGCCGAGAAGAAAATCGAAGGAATCTAGAGTTCTAGATACATCTTCGTATGCTTTAGGAGAAGAAGTCAGCGTTGGATATTTTTCGGAATGTGCATATGTTGACGTGTGTGGGATTTCTAAAGGTAAAGGGTATCAGGGCGTAATTAAGCGACACCATTTTAGAGGAGGTCCTGCCTCTCACGGATCAGGTTTCCACAGACATGGTGGATCTTGTGGTATGAGAAGTACTCCAGGTAGATGTTTGCCCGGTCAGAAGAAAGCCGGCCGTATGGGTGCCGAAAAAGTAACAGTGCAGAATCTGAAAGTAATAAAAGTGGATGAGGAAAAGCAGGTGATTTTAGTGGAGGGAGCGATTCCTGGGGCTAATGAAGCTGTTGTTTACATAGCTAAGGCTAAGAAGAAGACCACTGTCAATGTGAAAAAGAAATAGGGGTATGAACTGTGGCTGATATTAAGAAGTATAATCTTGGTGGAGAGCAGATCGGGAGCGTAGCTCTAGATGACGCTTTATTGGAAGGAGTTGCGAACACTCAGATGGTTAAAGATTATTTGGTCGCTTATAGAGCGAATCAAAGACAATGGTCTGCTAGCACAAAGAGTCGAGCGGAAGTTAATCACTCAGGGCAAAAACCACATCCTCAAAAAGGAACAGGGCGCGCTCGTCAAGGATATCTTGGAGCTCCTCAGTATAAAGGTGGAGGAAGGGTATTTGGACCTAAGCCTAAGTTTGATCAACAAGTAAAGATCAATAAAAAAGAGAAACGTGCTGTTATACGATCTCTTTTAGTTCAGAAAATTCAAGAACAGCATTTGCATATTCTTTCTGTCGAAGGATTAAGCAAACCTAAAACGAAGTCCATTGTGGATTTCTTGAAAAAAATGAACTTGTTCCAAAAGAGAGTTCTTTTTGTGGGTGGGGATTTCTTTGCTTCTATGGATTATGAAATAGAAAGCGTAGAAGCTCTTACGAAGATAGAAGACTCTTACGTGGCTTCTGCAATACAAAAAGATGTTGTTGTAAAAAGTTTAAGAAACGTTCCAAAGCTTTCCTTTTCCCTTCTGCCTAATTTAAATGGATATGAGGTGATATTGAATCAAGACATCGTGTTGCTTGATGGAAATATAGATCAATTGGTAAGCATTTTAGGCGGAGAAGTTGTTATATGAATAAGAAAAGTCCTTATGATGTTATCAAAGCTCGATATCTAACGGAAAAAGTGGAAATGTTACAAAGTTTGCATAAGAAAAACAGCAATCCTTCTCTTAAGAGATGTAATACTCCAAAGTATGTTTTTATTGTGGATAAAAGAGCGAATAAAATGGAGATTGCTGCAGCTGTAGAAGAGATCTATGCAGAATCTAACATTCACGTTATTTCTGTTAACACGATCAATACGAAATCTAAGCCGAAGAAAGTTAAGGGCAGAGTGAGTCGTGGTCCTACATGTAAAAAAGCAATCGTAACGCTCCAACCGGGCGATGAGATTCCAGAGAAGAATAAAGGTGTATAAGATATGACTAAGAAATTTCGTCCTATAACAGCCGGTCAAAGACATTTGGTCTTAAATAGTAATGATGAGCTTACTCGTGGGCTTGGAACAGCTAAAAGAGCTACTCCGAAACCTGAGAAGTCGCTTCTTGTAAAAAAAGTTGCAACAAATGGTCGTAACCATCATGGCCACATTACTTGTCGACATAAAGGAGGCGGTTGTAAAAGAGCTTACCGTCTAGTAGATTTTAAAAGAGATAAAGAAAATATACCAGCTAGCGTAGCTTCTGTTGAGTATGATCCTAATAGAACCGCGCACATAGCACTCTTGCATTATGTAGACGGGGAAAAAAGATATATCCTAGCTCCTCAAGGGCTTAAAATGGGTGATAGTGTTCTTGCGGGTGATGAAGCTTCTTTTGAAGTTGGTTGCTGCATGAAATTAAAATCCATGCCTTTAGGTTCTGTGATTCATAACATAGAGCTTGTTCCTGGAAGAGGGGGAAAGTTAGTAAGATCTGCGGGGCTTTCTGCGCAGCTTATGGCTAAGAGCGGTGGGTATGTGACAGTTAGAATGCCATCTGGCGAGATTCGTATGATCAATGAAGGTTGTAAGGCTACTTTTGGATCCTTGTCAAACGCTGATTGGAATCTTAGATCGGAAGGTAAAGCAGGAAGAATGCGGTGGCGTGGTGTTCGCCCAACCGTCAGGGGAACAGCGATGAACCCTGTAGATCACCCTCACGGGGGCGGTGAAGGGAAGCATAACGGGTATCTTCCTCAAACTCCTTGGGCTCAATATACGAAAGGGTTTAAGACTCGATCCAAGAGGAAGAGTAATAAGTGGCTAGTTAAAGATCGTAGGAAATAGAGGAACATATGGGAAGATCTCTGAGAAAAGGTCCCTTTGTAGACCACCATTTGCAAAACAAAGTAGACAAATTGAATTTAACGGGGACTAAGAAACCGGTTAAGACGTGGTCAAGAAGATCGATGATCATACCTGACATGATTGGGCATACTTTT
>JAZKAC010000062.1:22725-28913 GCA_040389325.1 Chlamydiota bacterium
GAAATGCTTTGGACAATTTTTGAAAAAAAAATAAACGGGAAAAAATTTATTGCCGTGTTTGTATCTGAAAATATGGTAGGCCACAGATTAGGGGAGTTTTCTCCTACACGCACTTTCAAAGGGCATGGCGGAAAGAAAACTGATTCTAAATAAGAATGGCTGACAATTAAATTTTTTTAAGGAAATAAATATTTATGCAAACCGCTAAGTCGATTACCAAGTATGTCAGAGTGCCTCCTCGCAAAGCTAGGTTGGCAGCTGATTTAATTAGAGGGCTGGGCGTTGAAGCTGCTGCTTTACAACTCATGACGTCTAATTTAAAGGCTGGAAAATTGCTAGAGAAGACGCTTAATAGTGCAATAGCCAATGCCGAAACTCAACTAAATTTACGAAGAGAAGATCTCATCGTTCAAGAAGTAAGAGTAGATGCAGGTCCTGTATTAAAAAGAGCGAAATCTAAAAGTAAAGGTGGAAGAGTTCCTGTCATGAAAAGGACTAGCCATTTTACTATTGTAGTTGCGGCAAACTAACCGATTAGGAAGGAGAACAGATGGGACAAAAAACATCCCCTATTGGATTTCGATTAATAAGAACTAAGAAGTGGAGATCCATTTGGTATGCTAACAAACAAGAGTTTGGCAACCAAATTGGTGAAGATAAGAACATACGTGATTTTCTTCTAGTTAAGCCTTGTTGTGCCGGCGCTTCATGCTTTAGCATTAAGCGTATGAGTGACAAAGTTGAAGTGACAATCCATACAGCAAGACCAGGTCTTGTTATCGGGAAAAAGGGTGCTGAGATCGATATTTTAAAGTCTGAGTTGAAAAAACTGACCGGAAAAGAAGTTTGGATCGAAGTAGAAGAAATCAAACGCCCTGATTTAGAAGCGAAGATTGTGGCGGATAACATTGCAAAGCAATTAGAAAGAAGGGTCCCTTTTAGAAGAGTCCTGAAGAAATCTATGCAGGCTACAATGGACGCGGGAGGAGCCGGAATTAAGG
Organism: Chlamydiota bacterium; assembly: GCA_040389325.1. Taxonomy (GTDB): domain Bacteria; phylum Chlamydiota; class Chlamydiia; order Chlamydiales; family Rhabdochlamydiaceae; genus CAIJXB01. Next base: position 23,727 of record JAZKAC010000062.1, read on the forward strand.
TTCAAATCTCCGGAAGAATCGGTGGTGCCGAAATAGCTAGAACAGAATGGTACAAAGAAGGTAGAATACCTCTTCAAACCATACGAGCAGAGATCGACTATGCGATTGGACGAGCTGAGACGACCTATGGTTCTATTGGTGTAAAAGTCTGGATTAATCGTGGAGACGAAGTGAAACCAAGAGCAGCAGGAGGCTAGTATATGGCTTTAGTGCCAGTTCGTACGAAATTTAGAAAGAGACAAAAAGGCCAAATGAAGGGCCTAAGTGAATGCGCGCAGTTTGTTGATTTTGGTGAATTTGGGATGCAGACTCTAGATAGAGGATGGTTGACTCAACAACAAATCGAAGCGTGTCGTGTAGCTATTAATCGACATTTTAACCGTCGAGGAAAAGTTTGGATTCGGATTTTTCCTGATAAACCCGTGAGTAAAAAACCTGCCGAAACTCGTATGGGTAAAGGTAAGGGGGCTCCGGATCATTGGGTAGCTGTTGTCCGTCCGGGAAGAATTTTGTTTGAAGTAGGAAACGTTCCTGAGGAACTAGCGCAAGAAGCTTTAAGAAGAGCTGCTGCTAAGTTGCCTATTCGAACAAGATTTGTAAGACGAGTAGAAAGGGTATAAGGGGAATATAATGGCTTCTGCAAATAAATTTAATGATCAGTCAGTTGAAGAGTTAAGATTAGCTTATGCGGATCTTTCAAGAGATCTTTTTCGCATTAATAGCGACTTTAAGCTAACGCGCCATCTAGAGAAACCTCATAGATTGAAGATGTTAAAGCGAGATAGAGCAAGAGCTTTAACGGCTTTGCATGCTAAGGGCTCAAAACTGAATTAGAGAGAGTAGTGTATGGAACAATGTGATAAGAATAAACCTTCCCGAAAAGTTCGAGAAGGCGTTGTCGTTTCCAATAAAATGGAAAAGACTGTGACGGTACGGGTAGAAAGAACCGTAAAACATCCTCATTTTGATAAAGTAGTTGCCCGTGCTAAGAAATATTATGCTCACGCGGAAAATAGCAAGGAAATTCAAGAAGGGAAAAAAGTAAGAATTGTTGAAACTAGACCCCTTTCCAAGCTGAAGAGATGGAGAGTTGAAGAGGTCTTAGGTTAAATAAATCGAATGGGTAGAGAGTACATATGATTCAACAAGAAAGTGATTTGGAAGTAGCTGATAACACGGGTGCCAAGCGAGTAAAGTGCTTTAAAGTACTTAAAGGCTCAAAAAGACGATATGCTGGTGTCGGTGATGTCATTATTTGTTCTGTCAAAGAAGCAGATTCCAAGGGAAGTGTAAAGAAAGGCGATGTCATTAGAGCGGTTATTGTAAGAACAAAAAGCTACATTCGAAGAGCTGATGGGTCTTTAATTCGTTTTTATGATAATAGCTGCGTGATTATCGATGAAAAGGACAATCCTAAAGGGACTCGTATTTTTGGCCCTATAGCTAGAGAAGTTCGTGAAGGTGGGTTTGTGAAAATCAGTTCCTTAGCGCCGGAAGTAATTTAGGAGACAAGATACATGAGTAAGTGGATTAAAAAAGGTGACAAAGTCATCATTACCTGTGGTAATGATAGAGGCAAGACAGGTGAAGTTATAGCTCGAGGAGACGATTCTGTAATCGTTCGAGATATGAATGTTCGTCAAAAACACGTAAAGCCGAAAGAGAAAAATGGAGAAGGTCGTCTTGAAAAAAGAGAGATGCCTATTCATATTTCTAATGTGAGCATTTGTAGCACGGAAGGGAAGCCTGTCAGTCTTAAAGTGCGAATGATAGATGGTACAAAAGAGTTGTACTACAAAACCGGGCAAACAGAAGTTGTCCACCGTCAAATTTAAGATAAACTTGAGAGCAGTGATTAAGATGTCTAGGATGTTAAAGAAGTATAATTCGGAAGTTAAAGAACAACTTCAAAAGAAATTCGGGTATGAGAATCCCATGCTGATTCCTTCACTGAAAAAAATTGTGATCAGCATGGGTCTTGGAGAAGCTACAAAAGATAAGAATTCGATTCAAGACTGCGTAAAGGAGTTAACACTTCTTTCAGGTCAAAAACCTATTCTTACGAAAGCTAAAAAAGCGATATCCAATTTTAAGCTGAGAGAAGGGCAAATCATCGGAGCGAAAGTTACTTTACGCAAAAAACGGATGTGGGATTTTTTCGATCGTTTTTGCAATATTGTAGCTCCTCGTATTCGTGACTTTAGAGGATTTCCTGAAAATTGTGATGGTCATGGGAACTTTACATTAGGATTGCAGGAACAGATTGTTTTCCCAGAACTCAATCTTGATGAAATTAAAAGAACCCAAGGGATGCATATCACTTTTGTTACGACAGCTGTGAAAGATGCTGAAGGCTTAGCTCTTCTAAAGAGTATGGGGCTTCCTTTTAAATCGTTAGGCCAAGAAAAAGAGGTAGTTAATGTCGCACAGTGATCCAATTGCAGATTTGCTCACAAGAATCCGAAATGGAGCTAGAGCTAAACATCGATATATAGATGCAAGACATACAAAGGTTAAAGAGAACCTCATAAAGGTTTTACAGTCAGCTGGTTTTGTAGATAGTTTTCTTGTAGATACTGAAAGAAAAAGAATGCGTGTATTTTTAAGATATGCTGAAGGAAGAAAAGCTCTTGTTGATGAGTTAGTAAGAATGTCTTCTCCAGGTCTTAGACGGTATATAGGGTATAGAGAGATTCCAAGAATTGATGGCGGAATGGGACTTGTTGTGCTTTCTACTCCAAAAGGAATCTTGGATGGAAGAACTGCTCGTGAGTTGAAAGTGGGCGGCGAATTACTTTGTTTTGTTCGATAAATAGAAAGTGAGGGTATATAAATGTCTCGATTGGGAAGAACTCCTATTTTGATACCAAAAGAAGTTGAAGTTAAAGTAGTAGATGGCATTGTGCAAGTAAAAGGCCCAAAGGGCGCTTTGAGCGAAGTCTTGAAAAATGGATTTTCTATAAGAATGGAAGAAGGTCAACTTTTTGTTGAAGCTGATGAAAAAATAGAGAACCCTCCGGCTTTTCATGGTTTAATGAGAGCCCTTATTCGTAATATGCTTGAAGGTGTGTCTAAAGGATATCAGAAGAAACTGATTTTGATCGGTGTTGGTTATAGAGCTGCCATTCAAGGCCCATTATTAGATTTGGAATTAGGATTTTCGCATCCTACAAAGCTTCCTATTCCTAGCACTTTACAAGTTACTATAGAGAAGAATACAATAATTATGATCGCAGGGTCTGATAAACAGTCTGTCGGTCAATTCGCAGCTTCTATACGTGCTGTTAAGCCACCTGAACCCTACAAGGGCAAGGGTATTAGGTATGAAAACGAGCGCGTACGTAAGAAAGCCGGAAAAGCTGCAAAAGGTAAAACAGGATAATTGATGTATGGAAAGTAGATTAGTTAAACGAAATGCTCAGCGTGTTAAGCGTGCGTTGCGAATAAGAAGTCAAACTCGAGGCACAGCACAAAAGCCTCGTATGAGTGTGATAAGGTCAAATAAGCACCTGTCTGTTCAAGTGATCGATGATGAAGCTGGAGTGACTTTGTTTAGCGCAAGTACGCTTTCAAAAGAAATGGCTTCTCTTCAATTAGGTGGAAAGTCAAAGGAAGCGGCTCGTGCTATAGGAGCAAAAATTGCAGAAAGCGCAAAAAAACATAATGTTAACACAGTTGTTTTTGATAGAGGCTATTGCAAGTATCATGGTCTTTTAGCTGAACTTGCGAATTCTGCAAGAGAAGCAGGGTTACAATTTTAAGAGGAAAAATGAAGCAAAAAAGCACCAATCAAAAAACAGAAGAGTTTGACAGCGAATTTGAAGAAAAAGTTCTTTATATTAATCGATGCTCAAAGGTTGTGAAGGGCGGTAGAAAATTTAGTTTTTCTGCGCTTATCCTTATAGGAGATGGTCAAGGTCACATCGGGTTTGGTTTTGCAAAGGCTAACGAAGTTGCTGATGCTATTCGCAAAGGAACGGAAGCGGCTAAGAAAAATGTTTTCACTTTTGAAAGAGAAGGGACAACTATTCCTCATGAAATTATTGTAGAATGGGATGGAGCGAGAGTTCTTTTAAGACCAGCTCCGGAAGGAACAGGCGTGATTGCAGGTTCTAAAGTCCGATCTGTTTTAGAGTTAGGTGGTGTAAAAGATGTCGTAGCTAAAAGTTCCGGCTCTAATAACCCATTAAATCAGGTGAGAGCAACGGTTAAGGCCCTTTCTGCGTTAAAAAATCGAGCAAATACATTGAAACAACGGGGAAAAGGAGCTTAATATGTTATCTTTATCAACATTGCAAAACACTCATAGACCGACTAAGAAAATTCAACGAGTTGGAAGAGGATTTGGATCTAAACGTGGAAAAACATGTGGAAGAGGATCTAAAGGGGATAAGGCACGTTCTGGATATAAAAGAAGATATGGACTTGAAGGGGGACAACTTCCTCTTTACAGAAGATTACCATGTAGAGGTTTTACAAACGGACGATTTAAATCAAAAGTATTCACTTTAAACCTTAATCAAATTGAAAGAGTCTTTCAAGATGGAGAAGAAGTTAGTTTACAAACTTTGTACGAAAAAGGAATTATTACCTTAAAGTACACAGGTGGATTTAAAGTGCTTGCTCAAGGTGAAATAACCAAAAAAGTAGAAATTCTTGCAAATGCAATTTCTCAGGAAGCGCAAAGAAAGTTGTCTGAAAAAGGGATTCCTTTTAAGATATTCGCTATTTAGGCTGAAGTCCTAATTGGCGCGACGCGTCGCGCCTATTTTTTTTAATTTTAAGGGGCGGCGTTTTTTTCACTTATAAAAAGTGGATTATTCTGCTGAAAAGTAACATGATTGAAGGGATAAAAAAAATTTTCTCCATTCCTGAACTAAAGAGTAAATGTATTTTTACTCTTTTACTTCTAGCTGTTTGTCGGATCGGCGCTTATGTGCCTGTTCCCGGGATTAATGGATCTGTTGCCATAGAACTGTTTAAAAGTGTGACGGGAGCAGGACAAAACCTGTTTCAGTTAATGGATGTTTTTTCAGGCGGCGCTTTCGCTCAAATGACGGTATTCGCTCTTGGAGTGATGCCTTATATTACAGCTTCTATCATAATGCAATTGGTCACCGCTTTGTCTCCCTCCTTTCAAAGAGAGATCAAAGAAAATGGAGAAGCCGGAAAAAGAAAGGTAAGTAA
>JAZKAC010000062.1:28923-40565 GCA_040389325.1 Chlamydiota bacterium
GGACAAGACTCTTGACCATTTTAGTTGCTTTTTTTCAAGCAGGACTCTATGCAAAATATGCTTATCAGTTGAACTTGTCTAACCCAGGAATTATTGTTCAAGGGATAGCGGATCAGTTGATCTTTGGCATGCCTCTTCTTTTTTTCATTACCGTGATGTTTACTATGACAGCGGGAACTGTTTTATTGATGTGGATTGGAGAGCAGATTAGTGAAAGAGGCGTTGGTAATGGAGTTAGTTTAATTATTACTGTGGGTATCCTTTCTTCCGTTCCAAGAACTATTGGGTCAATTATTAGACAACTTAATCTTGACTCTCAAGAGCCAGGGCAGTTATCGTTTTCTTCTCTAATTGTTCTTTGTGCCGTTTTTGTTTTCATTATTGTGGGAACAATATTAGTCATTCAAGGGCAAAGAAAAATTCCATTGCAGTATGCAAGAAGAATGGTGGGAAGAAATGAAGTTCAAGGAGCAGGAAATGCTTATATCCCTTTAAAAATTAACTATGCTGGGGTTATCCCCGTTATTTTTGCCAGTTCTTTGCTAATGTTTCCTGCTACAATTGCGCAATTTATGAGTAAGGGATCTTGGCTGAGTAGTGCGGTGGCTCTTTTGTCGCCGGGTGGAAGCCTTTACACAGTTATGTTTGTTATTTTAATTTTGTTTTTTACTTATTTTTGGACAGCTACACAGTTTCATCCGGAGCAGATTGCTTCCGATATGAAGAAAAATGGAGCTTTTATTCCAGGTATTCGTCAAGGGAAACCGACACAAGATTATTTGGAATCCACTATGAGTAGAATTACATTTGCAGGCGCTATGTTTTTGGCCTTGATTGCAGTTTTGCCTAATATAATAGGAAGAGTGCTTTCTGTGGATCAATCAATCGCGTACTTTTTTGGAGGGACCTCTCTTCTTATTCTTGTTGGGGTTGTGTTAGATACAACTAAGCAGATTGAATCACACCTGCTAACAAGGAGATATGAGGGATTTATGAAAAAAAGTAAGGCGAGAGGGCGTTAAATTTTTTTATTTATTTTATCCAAACAATCTTGGGCTTGTAAATTAACGGGTTGTTTGATAAGTTATATAGTCATTTAGTTAAGACTTAAGTTTTTTAACAGAGGAAAAGAGCATGCCACGAGTTATTGGGATCGACATCCCAGACAACAAACGTTTAGAGATCAGTCTTACATATATCTACGGAGTAGGGAGAAAGCTTTCCAATGAGATTATTGCCAAATTAGGTTTAAATCCCAATATGCGAGCTAATATCCTTACAGAAGATAATATTGCAAAAATAAATGCGGTATTACAGTCTGAGTATGTTGTAGAAGGGGATTTGCGAAGACAGGTACAGAATAACATCAAACGCCTAATTAGTATCCATTCTTATAGAGGAATGAGACATAGAGTTGGATTGCCCGTAAGAGGTCAAAGAACTAGAACGAATGCGAGAACTCGTAAGGGTAAGAGAAAAACAGTTGCTAACAAGAAGAAATAATATAGGAGTTTAGACTTTGGCTAAACAAGAGAAGCAAACAGTAAAAAAGCAGAATGTAAAAGTCAGGAAAAAAATCACACGAAATGTTCCAAGTGGAATTGTTTTTGTGAAGGCAACTTTTAATAATACGATTGTTTCCATTACAGATCTTGCAGGCAATGTATTATCATGGGCGTCTGCAGGGAAAGTGAACTTTTCCGGATCACGGAAATCTTCTGCTTATGCAGCGACGGTCGCAGCTCAAGATGCAGCGACGACAGCTATGGGTTTTGGAATGAAAGAAGTAGAAGTAAATTTATCAGGTCCCGGGGCCGGAAGAGAATCTGCTGTGCGCGGTCTTCAAAGTTCTGGTCTTATTGTGACAACTATTCGCGATACGACGCCGGTTCCTCATAATGGATGCCGTCCGAGAAAAAGAAGAAGAGTATAATCTTTTTTTGTGATAGGTTAACTAAAATTCTATAGGAGAGTCGGTCATGGCAGTTGTTTATGGCAAGTTTGAGTTGCCAACTAAAATCAAAATTGGAGAGTCCTCAAAAAACTTTGTGCGATTTATCGCGGAGCCTTTTGAAAAAGGATTTGGGCATACAATAGGAAATGCTCTTAGAAGAATAATGCTCACTTCTTTAGAAGCTCCATCAATTCTTTCCATTAAAATGGAAGGGGTTCCTCATGAGTACATGGCGATTGAAGGAATCATAGAGGATATGACTCATATCATCTTAAATTTAAAAGGGGCTCTTTTAAGAAGATTGCCTTCAGATGAAGAGTCGGGGTCAAGAGGCTTTAAATTGGTATCTAAAGTGTTAGATGTCACTCAGGACATGATTGAGAAGAATGGGGGACAATATGTAGTCACCTTGAAAGATCTAATGGGAAATTCTCCTTTTGAGATCGTCAATCCGGAACTGAAAATTTTTATAGCTACGAAGCCTATGGTACGTAGAGTGGATATTAAGGTAGCAATCGGAAGAGGGTATGTTCCTTCTGAAAGACATCAGATCACAGATAAACTAGCAGAAGAAATTGTCATTGACTCTGCATTTTCTCCTGTTCGACATGTTAACTATTTCATTGAGAATACAAGGGTCGGACAAGATACGGATTATGATAGACTTGTTCTTGAAGTAACGACGGATGGAAGAGTGAAGCCTGAAGAAGCTCTTACTTTTGCTACACAAATTGGAGTTTTGCATTTTCAAGTTTTTGATCAACTCAAAATGCATTCACTTTCTTTTGACAAAGGGGAATCAGAGACAAACACCGACAAAGATGCTTTAATGCAAAAATTAGCACTAAAGATCAATGAAATTGAATTGTCCGTTCGATCTACGAACTGTCTTTCCGGAGCAGGTATCGATACGATTGCAGAGCTTGTTATCATGCCTGAATCAGAGATGCTTAAATTTAGAAATTTTGGAAAAAAATCCTTAAATGAAATTAAAGCCAAATTAGAAGAAATGAATCTATCTTTAGGGATGGAACTTTCTAAGATGGGAATCAATAGAGACAATGTAAAAGAAGTCATACAAGACTATTTAACGCTAAAAGCAGGGGCTGAAACTGTATGAGACATAGAAAGCATACTTTTAAGATTGGTCGCACCGGCTCGCATATTAGATGTATGCTTGCTAACATGCTCAAATCTTTAGTAGAACATGAACGTATTGAAACGACAGTTGTAAAAGCTAAAGAGCTAAGACGACATGCGGATCGTTTGATTACGTTAGCAAAGAAAAACACGCTGGCAACTCGAAGAAAAGCTATTGCCGAGATGATGATTCGTTTTAACACTCTTACTCCAAAAGAAGCAAGAGAGTTAAAAAATGATCCAACGAATACGGAAGCTTGCAACGGAGATCGTAAGGTGGTGGGTAAATTATTCACTGAGCTTGCAACACGTTTTGCAACTCGAAACGGTGGATATACAAGAATTATTAGAAAAGGGCAAAGAGTAGGCGATAATGCATCAACTTGCTACATCGAATATTTGAGTTCTTAATTATTTTTATAAGCCGTCTTCTTTATGTAGACGGCTTATATTTCTTCATCTTTTGTCATCTTTTTTTTCTGTCTTTACTTTCTTCAAAAAGTCGTTTATCATCACAGACGATAAGAAGCCGTTGCTCGGTTTTCCTGTGCTCTAAAGTTATTCATTTGTTAAAATATGAAATGACGCTAAAAGAAGGGGAGTTGTATGAAAGTGATGATCAATGGGTTTGGACGTATCGGAAGATTAGTTTTTAGAGCTATTGCAGAAAAGCACTCTCAAGAAATTGAGGTTGTGGCGATTAATGATTTGGTTTCTGCAGATCAACTAGCCTATTTACTGAAATACGATTCCGTTCATGGAAGACCCTCATTTTCTATTTCTCATGAAGCGGATTGTCTTATTGTAAATGGAAGAAAGGTTCGTGTTTTTTCTGAGAAGGATCCTGCTAAATTGCCTCTTGGTGAGATGGGAGTGGATTTTGCTATTGAATCTACAGGCCGTTTTACGGAAGCTTCCGAAGCTAGGAAATTATTAGAAGCCGGAGCGAAAAAGGTTGTAATTACAGCTCCTGCTAAGGGAGATGTTCCTACATTTGTCATGGGGGTAAATCAAAAAAAATACCGCCCTGATGTAGATCATATTGTTTCCAATGCCTCTTGTACAACAAATTGCTTAGCACCATTAACAAAAGTTTTATTAGACAACTTTGGGATAGAAGAGGGGTTAATGACAACAATTCATTCGTTAACCGCCACTCAGCTCACGGTAGATGGTGTTTCTAAGAAAGATTGGAGGGGAGGAAGGGCTGCGAGTATTAACTTGATTCCTTCTTCTACGGGGGCTGCTAAAGCAGTCGCCCTATGTATTCCTGAGGTAAAAGGAAAGTTAACGGGGATGGCGCTACGCGTCCCGACTGCAGATGTGTCTGTTGTAGATCTTACTATCCGATTGTCTAGAGATACTTCTTATGAAGAGATTTGTAAGGTGGTTAAATCTGCCTCTGAAACTTATCTTAAGGGGATTTTAGATTATTGTGATGAAGAGGTTGTATCGAGTGATTTTATAGGATGTACGGCTTCTTGTGTGTTTGACAAGGGAGCCGGAATTTCTTTAAATCCTCGATTTTATAAGTTAATCGCCTGGTATGATAACGAGGTGGGATATTCTCACCGAGTTGTTGATTTAATCCAATATATGGCGAGCAAAATATAATATATATGGTAAAGAAATTTCTTTAACTAATTAAAAAAATGGAAGTGCTTTGTGAATTTTACTCGAGAGCCTATTATTGAGACCATCCTATCTCCTAAAGATGGTTGCAAGCTGTGCATTAGAAACAGCAAAATTGCGGGAGCTGAGGAATTATTTGTCGATGCTGTAGAAGTAGTTTCTTTTGGGCAAGCTTTTTTCTTTAGAGGTCAAGAAAGGCCTAAACCTTTTCTTGTACCTGCTTCGGATTATGAAGTATTTGAAGTCAAAGAAACTCGTGTTGTTTTAAAAAATATTACTCATGAGCGTAATATTAAAATTAGCGGGGGAAGGGAAGCCTTTATAAAGCCTCCTAAAGAAGTTGTTCCTGAAAAAGTGGAAGAGCTGGAAAAAGAATCGGAAGAAAAAGATCTGACAACGGAAGTTGTAGCGGATGTAAAAACCGATAAAAAAAGAGATCGTAGAAGAAATCGTAGAAAGCGAATGGCTGAAGAAAGAAAAGAGACTGGAGATAAGCCAAAAGGCTCAGCTGACGATTCGGATGAAGAAGGGGAAGAAGATGCTCCTGTAGCAGAAGTAAAGGTGACTTCTGCCATGTTTACGCACCTATTACCGCCTCCTCCTACTTTGATCTCTGAAACATTAGGACGGCTCCGTGAAAAAGAAGCTGCTGCAGCAGCTGCCGCTCAAGCGTTATTAGAAGAAGGTGCTTCTGTAACTGTGCCTGATTCTGCAAAAGAAACTCCTGAAATTCCCAAGGGAGAAGATTTTTTCAATTAGGGATTGCATTTTAATGGTGTAATCTTTTAGACTTCTCGGAATATTACTTCTTAGAAGTTTAGCTCGGATGGTGGAATGGTAGACACTGGAGACTTAAAATCTCCTGGGGGCAACCCCGTGCAGGTTCGAGTCCTGTTCTGAGCATTATTTAGAATTAACAGGTTATGTAAGATCATAGCTTCCTGACAATTGAGACAAATTGTGTACTGGACCACTAGTGGGACAGTGCGAAAAAATCAGGGAGTTACTTTTATGGCATGTATCGAAAAGAGAACACATTCATCTGGTAAGATCACTTACCGAGTTCGCATCCGTGTTAACGGATCCCCCAATATTTCAGAATCATTTCCAACAAGACGTGCAGCCAAAGAATGGGCTGACAAAATGGAAGCTGAAGTTCGTCAAGGCAGATACTTTGGAACCGAGGAAAGAAAAGAACGTACTTTTACAGAAGTAGCAGATCGTTATCTTGCTCAAGAAAATCCTTCTAATGTTAAATCTTTTCATAAGTGTAGGATTCAGATCCTTTGGTGGCAAGAGCGTCTTAAAGATTACTACCTTTGTCGGATTACTTCTTCTATGATCTCTGAACTTAAAGAAGAACTTTTAAAAGAAAAAACACCGAAGGGGACTTTAAGATCTCAATCAACAGCAAATAGATATTTAGCAGCTCTCAGCAGCGCTTTTAGCATGGCGGTAAAAGAGTGGGGTTGGCTTAAAGAAAATCCTGTATCAAATATTACCCGTTTTAAAGAGGGGAAGGCAAGAGAGCGTTTTCTTACAAAAGAAGAAATAGAAAAATTACTTACTACTTGCAAGCAAAGTAAAAGTCCTCACCTTTATGCAGCAACACTTTTTGCTCTTAGCAGTGGAGCTAGAAGAGGGGAGATCTTAGGACTTAAATGGCAGAATGTTGATTTTGAAAGATGTACTGCGACATTTAAGGACACAAAGAATGGAGAGCAACGTACAGTTCCTCTAGGTGATTCTTTGGTAGAATGCCTTCTAAAGGAAAGGGAGAAAAGGAAGATCCTAAGTGAATACGTATTTCCAAGTGGAGATGGAAACCAACCGGCCGACATTAGAGGTGCTTGGGAAAATGCAATCAAAGAAGCTGGCCTTTCATCTATTTGTTTTCATACCCTGCGTCATACTGTGGCTTCTCATTTAACTATGGGGGGTGCTTCTACATTAGAAGTCGGAGCTATCCTTGGACATAAAACTCTAGCCATGGTAAAAAGGTATAGTCACCTATCTGTTACAGCAACGGCTAAGGTGCTACATCGAATGAATGATGAAGTATTAGGGAAAGTGGTTAATGGCGTACAAACCTTTGATGAGAAATCCGGAAGAGGGGCAAGCTTATGATAAACTCGTAGAGACTTGTCTTTGTTCCGGATCCGAAGAAAGTTTTGCTAACCTTGGCTGTTTAAAATTAGAGCTTTCTTATCTTTTTAAAGATTTTTATAAGAGAGTAGATGGTTTTAAAGAAGAAATATCTGAGGTTTCTCTTTCGGTCTTTATAGCCACTTGGGCAGACATCATTCGAAAAGATAAGGTTTATGGAACCGAGCATCTAAAAATGATGGCTTCTTTAATAGAGGCAAAGATTTTTCCCTTAGCCTTGTTAAGGGACTTTGCAAAATTGGATCCTTCTTTTGTTATTGAAGGCATCAGGTGTTTTGAAGGTTGGACGATTAGTCGAAAGGAAGAGATAGTTCTTCTTTATACTTCTTTTGTTTCTTGGCTTTCTAAGGAAACCTTTACCTATGTACCCGAAGCTGTAGATCTAGATCGTATAGCAACACAGAAAAGACAGATTTCTTTTAAGAGCTACATAAACATTTTAGAGCATTTGGATCTTCGAGAGAGAATTCTTGCTAAGATGTTTTATTTAGGAGGGTCTAGAGGATTAGATGAGGTTTTATCCATCAAAATAGAAGATGTAAATTTCGGTAAAAGCATTATCCGTCTTTCTGAAGATGTTTCCTATCCCCGTCATTTATTTGAAGACATTAAAAAACATATACAGGATCGTAAAAAGGGCTATGTTTTTATTGGAAGAGGAGAGGAAAAAATTTCTCATACTACATCTTTTCGGGCTTTAAAAAGAATTATTTCTCATTTAAATTTAGATCCAGAGTTTACCTTTAGAGATCTAACTAAGAATGTTTAGTATTTTTTTTATTTATAAAAACAAGTGAAATTCTATTTATGGGGTAATTCCTTCCATAGCCTCCCTTCTTCTTTGCTCGTCCATTTGTTGTAGCTGTTCATTTTCATCCCCTTGTTCACGGGCGCCATCTATGCAGTCATTGATGCCGCTCATAATAAGCCCCGCCCCAGCTGCTTGTACAGGAGGAAAAGGAACGATACAGATGAGACCTCCAACAATGCATTTGATGAATCCAAACATCGTTTTGCTTTTGACCTTGGTCTCTTTACCTTCTTTCTTTTTGGAGCTTTTTACGTAATCAAGGTTGTATTTTGTATTTGTATTAATGGCTGCTCGAAAAGAAGGTTCGGCAGAGTTTTCTTGTCTTAAGATCTCTTCATAAAGTTCTTCAACCTCTTCGTCATCTATGAATATACCTTGTTGCATTAGATAGTCGCGCATGCCTGAGCAGAGATCTTCTAAAGAAGGTATGTCATACCCTTGATCTATTAAACATTCACGAAGATCCCTTAGAAAAGATATAGCCTCTGAAAGAGTTGTGTCTTCATTGATTCTGGATAGGTAAGAGGCGAGCCATTCTTGATCAGTATGTGTAGGCGGAAAGTCATTAGAGCTTGCTAGAATAGGAGTAGGAGAAAAAATAGTTAGTGTTATGCTGCTCAGGAAAATGATTTTATTAATAAAGCGAGAGTAAGGGAAAAAAGAGACATGTAAATCCAGCATTTAACTTTCCTTTTTTTTATAGAGGTAAAGGATACGTTCAGAACTTCTGTTGCAATCTGAAAAAAACAGATAGTCAAGATCCATCCTGCAATGGGACAGAGGAGAATATACTTTAGAAATCCAAAGAAGTTATCTCTAAGCAGGTCGGACATATGGAGTTTCCTTAAAATTTTGTACATCAATGTAAGAACATCCTAATAGGGCTTAGCTCTTTTTTACAAGAAAAAAATAATATTTTTCATAGAGGAAATTTTAATTTCCCCGGGTAATTGTAAACGTTACATTGCGTTTAAACGCAGCGTTGTGATACATTCTGAAATGTCTCAATTGTCAGGAGTTAATATGCAGATTCTAGAAACTATCGTCCCGTTACGGGATTACTGCCGAGGCCATAAGTGGCCGAGGTTGCCGCAGTGGCATCACTGGATATATGCCGGAGCACCGATTGCAAAGGCTTGCGTAAAGAAAATAGGAGGAAGATATCTTGTTGATCTCAACGCTTTTCAAAAGTACGTAGAAGGTGCTTCTTTAGAAGAAAAGGAGGCTACAAGATGATAACAGTGATACTGTTTTTAAAAAATACGGGAAGGCTTCAAAAAATGAAAGTCCTTGAAGAAGAAAATGCCCCACGTTACAGCGCAGGGCAACCAACTAATGTAGAAATCAAAAATGCAAATTATCAAAACCTACAAGCAGAAGGAGAATTAGATGCTACCAAAACTAGAGAATAAAAGCATCTCATTTAAAGAGTATCAAGCTTTGTCGGAGGATCCTAGGGAGGCTATCTTGTCTCCTGAAGATAGAGTTCTACGGGAGTTTAATAAGCAGTACGCAATTGTGCGTACTTCTACAACCTATATTCTTATTCAAAAAACAGAGACTTCTTTCGAGTTAGACTCGAGGAAGTCTTTTCTTTCTTTTCATGAAAATGATTTTTTTCTTACTTCGGATGGTAAGTTAAAAAATAAAGGGATATTTTGGCTCAAACACTCTCAAAGGCGTACTTATGAAAACATCGTTTTTAACCCGGCCCGGCCTGGTGATTATGAAAGCTCTTATAATATTTTTAAAGGATTTGATGTGCTTCCTATTCGAGGAAGGTCTGATCTATTTTGGAAACATGTCCAGGAAGTAATCTGTTTTGGACAAGATGTATATTACACCTATGTCAGAAAGTGGATGGCTTCTGTTGTGCAGAATCCTACACTTCTTGCGACAGCCCTTGTCTTAAGAGGATTGCAGGGCACAGGAAAAAATATGTTTGTTGATTACTTCGGTAAAATATTTGGGTCTTATTTTCTTACTGTCACTAACCTGGAACATGTCTGTGGAAAATTTAATAGTCATCTTAGATATGCCTATCTCATCCATGCAAATGAAGCCATTTGGGGAGGCTCTAAAAAAGAAGTTGGAGCTATCAAGGCTTTGATTACCGATCCTGTGATTATCATCGAAGGAAAAGGGCAAGACGCTGTTCCTATTGATAATTGCCGTCATCTTATTGTCTCAAGTAATGAAGACTGGGCTGTACCGATGGATCTTGATGATAGGCGTTTCTTTGTTTTAGATGTGTCTTCTCATCGGAAAGGGGACCAAAGATATTTTCATGTACTAGATCAAGAAATGAAAGCAGGAGGGCTGCAAGCCCTCTTATATGATCTTCTACACGAAGATCTTTCTGATTTTGATCCCAGACAGATGCCTCTTAATGATTGTGGCTTTGATATCAAAATGAAGAGTGCGGGAAGTATAGAGAATTACCTTTATCAGTCATTAAAAGAAGGTTTTTTCTGCTTGTTTAATCCGAAAGCTTCATCTAGATGGAGTGATCATCCTTGTGAGGATATTTATACCTACTACCGTGATTGGTGTAAAAATGATGGCATAAGATATGAGCCTAGCTCTGAGTTTGGAAAGAAGCTTAAAAAGCTTCTTTCTGTACAGAAAAGCAGGCGCAGCATCGAAGGAGTAAGACAGTGGTGGTATGAGTTTCCTTCTTTAAAGGAATGTCGCCGTGTTTTTGAGAAGTTTACTCGCCAGACAGATCATATCTGGAGCGAATAACTTTTTTCATTTTTTACACTGATGTCCTAGCTACCCAAGTAGTCCTAGTAAAAAATTGTGGGAACTTATTTAAAAGAACCCAGCAAAAAAAGCTGTGGACTCATTGGGCACGTTGGACAGTTCATCAAAAGATAAGGAATATATCATGCAACTACTTGATTTAGTACAGGCAGATGGCTTAGTGCCACAAAAAATAACCACCGTTAATGGTGGAGAATACCATAGTCCTTGTCCAGGCTGTGGAGGAAAGGACAGATTTATTATTTGGGATAGAGTTAACCATTACTTTTGTAGACGCTGTGAAAAGAAGGGAGATGCGATCCAGTATTTAAGAGATTTTCATAAACTCTCTTATTCTGCTGCTTGTGCTCACGTTGGAATAGAGATAAAGCTTTTAGGAAATAAAGATGTTCCGAAGAAGAGTGTCTTTGAGCCAAAGCTATCCCAAATGCCTTCTGCTAAATGGAAGCAAAGTGCTTCTGAATTTATTAAAAGCTGTCATCAGAATCTTTTTAATAGCAGCTATGCTGTTGGATTATTTTTAGAGAGAGGTTTTAATCCAAAGACAATGAATGAATGTAAAGTAGGGTGGAATCCTAGACCTCTTTGGGTATTAAGAGATCAGTGGGGACTTTCAGAGTTTGAAGATAAGAAACTTTGGATTCCTAGAGGTCTTGTTCTGCCTACTTTTGATAATGATACAAAAGAACCCATCAAGCTTAAAATACGAAGGGATGATTGGGAAGAAAATGATGACTTTCCTAAGTATGTTGAGATCTCCGGAGGGATGCAAACTCCAAGCAGATATGGAAATACTTTAGATAAGCCTGTCATAGTAGTAGAGTCAGAGTTTGATGCCATACTGATAAAGCAATTAGCAGGGGATAGTGTGTCTCTTATGGCGTTAGGAGGATCATCTAAGAGACCTGATGCAAAAGCTCATGAGCTTTTGCTTGGAGCTCCCATGATTTTATTTTCTTTGGATGTAGACTCTGCAGGGGCTATTGCCTATCAATGGTGGAAGAAGGTTTATTCTAACGTGAAGCTTTGGTTGCCACCAATAGGAAAAAGTCCGGGAGATGCAAGCAAGAAGGGGGTTGATATTAGAAAGTGGGTGAAAGCTGGATTGGTTTGAGGTTCGTTTTTTTTACTGCAGTAGAAATTCAGCTGTACGCAAAAATCGTACAGCTGAAT
>JAZKAC010000062.1:40581-41104 GCA_040389325.1 Chlamydiota bacterium
AGGATATTCCATAATTGTTAAGGGACTCATAAGCTTTCTTTCTAAAAAAATTAAATTGTTTTTTCAAGGCAAAATATTTATCATAGCTTCTGTGAAGATTTTTTCAGATTAGTCCGAACCTGTAAACCTATTAAAAAATAGTAGATCATGTATTCAAAAGAACAGCTTATCGAAAAGCTTACCTTATATCGTCAGATGCCTTCAGAGACGGAGTGGCTTGAGTTTAAAGAGGCGAAAAATGATTTTGGTCTTAATGATCTTGGGAAATATTTTTCTGCCATTAGCAATGAAGCTAATCTTAAAGATCAACATTCTGGTTGGCTCATTTTTGGAATTAAAGATAAACCTCCTCGGGAAGTAGCCGGAACACGTTATAGAGAAGATCCTATTGGTTTAACAAGTCTTAAACATGAAATCGCTCAGGAGACGAATGGACTCACTTTTCAAGAAATTTACGAACTTCATCTTCCTGAAGGTAGAGTTTTGATGTTTCAAATTCCGCCAGCTCCGGCAGGAATGCCCA
>JAZKAC010000062.1:41226-42546 GCA_040389325.1 Chlamydiota bacterium
TTTAATACGAAATGGTAAGCTTACACGAACGGCAATATTGCTACTGGGCAAGCAGGAAGCTGCTCATCATTTAAATCCTCATCCCGCTCAAATTACTTGGAAATTAGATACGGAAGAACAAGCTTATGCTCACTTTGGTCCCCCATTTCTTCTTAACGTTGATGAGCTTTTAAAGCATATTCGTAATATAAATTTCCGGTTTCAACCTCGTAATAAGCTTATCCCTATAGAATTGAGCAAGTACGATCCTAAAATTATTCTAGAAGCTCTTAACAACTGTATTGCGCATCAAGATTACACTCGACGGGCTCGAATTGTTGTAATAGAAAAAGTGGATCGTTTGATTCTACAAAGTGTAGGATCATTTTATGATGGGACTGTTGATGATTATGTTTTACGAGATCGTACACCAAAGTATTATCGGAATCTTTTTCTTGTTCAAGCCATGGTTAATTTAGATATGATTGACACTATGGGGATGGGTATTAAGCGTATGTTTTTAGCCCAACGAAAAAGATTCTTTCCTCTTCCTGAGTATATTCAAGAAGAATCTAATCAGGTAGACCTTGTTATTTATGGAAAATTAATTGATGAAAATTATAGCCGAACTTTAATCGAGAATGAAGATTTATCGATAGAGGAAGTCATGGCTTTGGATAGCATTCAGAAAAAACGAAAGATTTCTAAAGAACTTGCTCAATTACTTAGGAAGAAAAAACTTATTGAAGGACGTTATCCTAATCTTTTTGTATCTGCTTTTATAGCCCAAGCCACTGATAAACGAGCTCAGTATATTAAAAATCGAGCATTTGATGCTGCTCATTATGAGCAACTTATTTTAAAATTTATAGATCAGTATGGTGCTGCTACTAGAAGCGACTTAGACAGCTTGCTTATGGATAAATTACCAGAAATTCTAAGTCCGATCCAAAAGAAACAAAAAATAGGGAATTTGGTTTCAAAAATCCGCATGGATGGGTTAATAAAAAATCAAGGGACTATTAAAAATCCAAAGTGGGTTCGTCAAAAGAACTGACTCTATAATCTCGTTGTAATTATTTTTAATCCGTGCATCGAATTAAGAGCTCTTCTCTTAAAATAAGAGTAAAATTAGGGAATTTAAGAGAAGAGTTAAGAGGTCTGTAAAATGAATATTGTTCATATGTTGCTGATTATCTGGTTGTTAGCCTTCTCTTAAATGTCTGTATTAACTAACTCTAAAATGTCTTTTAAGAGAAGGCTTTCTCTGTATTTAGGATCTTTCTTCGCAACTGCTCATAAACCTGAGGTAAAGAACCTAGAGAGGGCTTTGGGTGATGA
>JAZKAC010000063.1:0-1554 GCA_040389325.1 Chlamydiota bacterium
AGGGCCCAGGCTCACTATCGGCAGCGATCGACACGGTCAACGCCACCCCTTCCGCAGGTCCTATTAAAATCGAATCCGGTATTACACCCACATTATCGGCTCCTTATCCTACCATCGAGGTTAGTATGACCATTGAATCAAATGGAATGACAACCACGGTAAAGGTTCTATCCAAAGTGCCTATACAGGACTTTACTTTTCTGCATTAGGAAAGATGTTTTATGGAAACGTTTCCGTTATCGGAGCCTGGAGTCATTATGATGCCCATAGAAATATTGACCTTTCTAGTGTCATCTATAAAGCTAAGAATACACATGGGGGCGCTCAACTCCTATCACATGCCGATACGGGAATTAACCTAGGCTGGGGCGGTTTCACTATAAGACCGTTTGATTCTTTTGACTACATCACCCAAACGGAAAACGGCTATACGGAAACGGGAGCAGGCGTTCTTGATCTTTCCATCAAGAAAAATAATGCCATCATGCTTCGTAACGAACTTGGCTTAAACTTTGCTCATTGCTTATGTGTCAAAGGAGTTAAGTTAATGATCTCCCCTAAAATCAGCTGGGTTAGAGAAGTAAGAATCAAAGGAGCTCAAACAACGGCCAATTTCGTGAACTCAACCGAGTCTTTTACCGTCACGGGGTACTTTCCTAATAGAAGCCTTGTCTCTCCTGGGGTCAGCCTCACGGGGACAGCTTGGCAAGAGCGCTCAACTCTTGAGCTTTATTACAATGGAGAGTTTAAAGGTAACTACAGCGACCATAGCTACGGCGGACAAGTCAGAGTAGGATTCTAAACATCCTTAAACCCTCTCTTTGTCAAAGCAAAGAGAAGGTTATCTCCTCCCAAAGCTCCTTAATAAACATCCTTAATAAAATACTAGACAAAGCTTACCCTCTGCAGTATAATTTAGAGCTTACAAATAGAGAGAAATATGTCAAAAACTGAAAAGTTCTTTAATACTGTCGGAGCAATCAACCCACAAAAACATTATTTTATTCCTCATAGGCTAGATTGGAACCAACTATCTAATTTTATCAAAAAAGAATACTACTTCGTTCTTCATGCTCCTAGACAAAGCGGTAAAACGACAGCAATTATTGAATTTGTAAAATACTTAAATCAAAAAGGAAATTATAGAGCGCTATATCTTTCTATCGAATCTTCTCGCAAAACAACAAACGACATACTTCATGCCGTTCAAGTTATTCTTAAGCAATTTAAAGATAAAATAAAAATATTCATTCCTCAAGAAAGCACGGCTCTGCTCTATCTTGAAAAGATTATCAAAGAAAAAAATTACGACGAAACTGGAATCTATGATTTTTTACGATTTTGGGCTGAAGAAGACAAAAACAAACCTTTGATTATTTTTTTTGACGAATTTGATGTTCTTGCGGGAGACCCTTTAGTCACTCTACTTTCTCAAATTCGAACAGGGTATACTGATCGTCCAGAACATTTCCCTCAAACGATCTGTTTAGTAGGGGTTCGAGATCTTCGCGACTATAAAATAAAAACTTCGGAAGAAAAAGAGCTTTCCATTCT
>JAZKAC010000063.1:1654-11640 GCA_040389325.1 Chlamydiota bacterium
AAAAAGTCTTGGGAAGAAAAAATCTATCATAAAACGGAACAAGTAAACGGAAAAATCATTCAAGTTTGGGGAATGTAAGATCCCCTTTCTACGTAGGGTTAAGGTCGGGCAATTTTTCATTTTTATCTTTTTTTAAGATTTTCTTCACTCTAGTAGGACGAATAATTTGAGGTGACTTTTCTTTTATATCTAAAGGAATTTTTGCAAAAGAAGCTATTTTTTTTCGAAGATTGATTCCTAGGAAAATAGCGGTTATGAGCAATAACACGAGTACAGCTATTACAATATAGAGCACAGGGTCTCTTTGAACAACCACTATCCCCACTACAGGCTCTTGACTTTCTAAAGCTACTTCATTTAATAGCGGAGAAACCTGAAGAAGCCTAGCTGGTATGATTGCGGTGGCCTTCTCTTTTTTCACTACATCCCACCAAGACAAAGTAATCTCGGGCAAAACCAAAGATCCTGGCTTCTTAGGGATTAAAGTATATTGCTCTTTTCGATAACTTTTGACTCTTTGGTCTTTTACTTCATCTCCAAATTCTGGCTTATCGGCATAGATCTTAAACTGACCGTCACTACTTTGCAGATCGTTTAAACTCGGCAGTTGATTTGATCTCACCCCTTCCGCACTTATTTTGAAACTCCGCGTGAAGGGCTCTCCCTCTCGTATACCTTGAGAATCATCTAAGACTTCTTCTATTTTTAATGATTGGGCAGGTAACCATGAAGTTATCCCCGATATGGCGGGCTGCACATCCAAAGATATCTCCGAAGTCTTTAACGTAAAAGGCTCCAGTCGATCAAAGCCCTGCATCATATCCAATAAAGAGCCTGTATATCTTTCTTTTTTGTTTGAAATTGATCCTTGGATTACGGTCGGAGGGATATGTAAAACACCTACCTTTAAAGGGGTAATGAGATAAGTAAAATCAATGATATTGACACGCATTCCATTGACAGTCTTTTCATGGATTTTTGGCTCCCCATCCATCTCGACAATAGCCTCATCGATATCAACTTTCGGCAGCTGAAGATTACCTAAGCTTCTCTTGGCTACAAGTCTAACCGTATAAATAATAGGCTCATTTTTATAGGGACTGCTTTTACTGACTTCAGAAGAAAGCTCTACCCCCTCCATCTCGGAAGAGTCGGCATTTGATGAAGAGCCTTCTTTAACGGAAATCGTGATCGGATCCGTAAGCAGTATCCCCTCAGATGTGTCTATACTCATTGCAGGGATCTTAAATTCACCCTCCTCAAGAGGCATTAAAGTCACATACCAGGTAAGGCTCGATGAAACTCGCCCATTGATCATAACGGTATTAGATGATTGTTGCTGAGAATGCACGAAAAATAGTTTTTTTAACGAATCTATATACGGAGACTCCTTAGTAGTGGCATCTTTAAGGGTTAACGTTAAGGTAAAGTTTTCTCCTACCCTAATTTGATTTTGGCTAACTCCTGCCGTAAACTCTCCTGAAAAAAGCAAGTAGGGAGCTAACAAAAGTAAAAAGAATAAACGTGTTACCATGGATCAACTCCCTTCGTTGTTCCGTTTTTCTTAGATTCAATATAGAACTTATTTTTCAAAAAAGCTTTCGGGTCATTAGAGATTTGATTTAACCAAAGATCGGCATCTTGATCTTCTTGTGATTTAGAAGATTTCGTATCTTTTTCTTCCTCTTCTTGCTTATTTTCATCCAAAGAGTCTAAATCTTCCTCTTGGTCTTCTTGAGGAGAAGAAGAATCTTCCTTACTTTCTTTGTCATCATCACCCTCTTGCTCTTCTTTACTCTCTTTATCCTTATCCTTTGAATCATCCGATTGTGATGATTCCTGCTCTTGCATCATGGCCTTAACAAGTTCCAGGTTCTCTTTAGCATTGGTATGCTCTTTACATTTTTTAAGGACATCTTCATAAGCTGCAATAGCCTCCTTAAATTTTTGCTGCTGAGCAAAAGAGTTACCTAAATTATACGCTGCTTGTAAATCCACCTCTTCTCGAGATGAAAGAAGAAACATTTTTTCCGCTTCGGCAAAATTGCCTGCTTTATAATGAGCAACTCCTGCTCTATAAGGATCTTTAAAGTTTTCTATAGCCCCTTTATAATCTCCTTCTTCTAAAGCTTCTTTCCCAAGCTCTTCAGAGTTTTTAAAGTAATCCAAGGCGTAGCCTGATTCCGTTTGAAAAACCGAAATAAAAAAAACAAGAAATACGGAAAGGACATATCCTCTTCTAAACCACCATAAAATAACGGGTAACATTAAAATAACGAGTAAATAAAATCTCTCTTCCCAAAGTCGATTTTTTTTACCTATGTTAACTTGAGCTTCAGCATGTTTTTCTAATCCTTTTAAAATAACGACTTCATCCATGTCTGAATAACTCGCTTCAAGATAATACCCTTTCCCAACTTCACTAAGACCTTTAAGCTTTTCTTTTTCCAATTTTGAAAAAATGGTAGCTCCATTTTTTTTTATCAAGTTTCCCTGATGATTTTTTAAAGGAGCTCCTTCAAGAGAGCCGATGCCCATGGTGTGAATGACAAAACCCTTTTCTGCCAGTTTTTTTGCAACTCCAATACAGCTTGCATCTTCAAAGCCTCCATCACTAATCACTAAAAGAGCTTTATTACTCCCTGGCTCCGCCTCTAACATATTAGATGCCATATCAAAAGCTAAAGAGAGCCTACTTCCTTGAATGTGGACTAAATCGGTTCCTAAAGAAGGCAATAAATGACGAAGCGTTTCTTTATCTTCCGTTATAGGCACTATCATATGAGGATCGGCTGCAAAGGCTATAAGCCCTATCTTAACTCCCTTGGAGAGGTTGATGAGATCCTCAATCTTTTGCTTTGCTCTAATAAGACGAGTCGGTTTGACATCTTCCCCATTCATTGACTCGGATAAATCAAGTAAGATCACAAGGCTTTGATCTCGTGAAAATGTCTCAGCTTCTCGAAAATCCCATCTAGGCCCCGCTAACGCTAAAGTAAGGCAAGACCATACAAGAGACCATAAAAGTAATCCCTTCCAAAAAGAACGCTTTTTATTCGAACTATTTAGAAGTAGGTGAGGAAGAAGATGGCTGTCGATGAATTTTTCTAGCTGATGTCGAGTCTCTTCTTTACGTTGAAAAACAAGAAAAAGAGTCCATACTACAGGGATCATAAGAGCGCCCCACAACCATAAAGGATGAGCAAAACACAGTTCTTTAAAGTCCATCAAGCTCCCTCTTATATTTAATTTGGTATAATGACAAGATAAGTAAAAGGATCATGGATAGCCCAAGAGGATAGTAATAGAGGGGCTCTTTGATGAATAAGATCTTTTCATTAGATTCCGTCCCCTCCAACTCGTTGATCTTTTTATAAATTGACTCCAGAGCTTTTTGATCCGTTGCCAAAAAGTACTGCCCTCCTGTCTCTTCCGCAATCTCTTTTAATAGAGCCTCATCAATTGACACCTGGACCATGGCGTAGCCACCAAATCCTGTAGGAAAAGGAACTTGACCATTTGTTCCGACACCTACCGTATAGATTCGAATTCCATATTGTTTAGCAAGCTTAGCTGCTTGCAAAGGAGAAATACTACTTGAGTTGTCATCCCCATCCGTAAGAAGAACAAGAACACGAGACCCAACGGGACGTTCACGAAGAGTTCTGACACTCAATCCAATGGCATCACCAATAGCTGTCGCATTGCCTGCCATGCCAGCTACCGTATCATTAAGCATTCGACTTACAGAACCCGTGTCAAGAGTAAGGGGAACATGTAGATAAGCACTTTCTCCGAAAGTGATTAGTCCCACACGGTCTCCTTGCCTTCCTAAAACGAATTCTCCAACAACATCCTTAGTGGCATCCAAACGGCTGACAATCTTCGTTTTTGTCGAGAAATCAACGGCCTGCATCGAAGAAGAAATATCAACGGCAAGCATCAGATCGTATCCCGTATTTTTCACCTGCTTAAATTGATCCACTTTCTCGGGCTGCATCAAAGTGACTGTCAAAAAAAACCATAACAAGGAAAAAAGAATCGAGAAAAGACGATTCGGTTGCTTTTTTTCTACTACATGAGCAGGAAACGTATTTTTCAATCGATCCGCCGACGGAAAATGGATCGTAGGAGAGCTTATCTCATCCCCTTTTTTTGCTAAGGGGATTATCTTTCTTATAAGGAACGGTACGGGAAGCATTAAGACAAACCAAGGCCAATAAAATTGAAACATCTAACGCACCCATTCTCTGATAGCTTGTATTAAATCCTTAATTCGGTCGACAGGCAAAAGACTATTTTTAGGAGCGTACGGAATTTCAATCAAAAGCACTCCCTTTTTTTCCCAATCAAAACCTTTAGGATCGTTATTCGTAAGCCATTTTAACCAACCTTGACCCACAAGTCCCGCGCATTCCTTCCTTGAAAACCGTCTTAAAGCTATACGACGTAGATATTCGGAAAGAAGGATTATTGTCTCCCTAGCCGTCAGGGCAGAAAGCTCCTTTTCTAGGCGAGTTAGCTTCCTTAAAATATCATTTTTCCAACTGCGTTTAAAAGCAAGCTTGCGAATACCGAAGTACAAAGTTAAGGTCAAAATCAAAATCACAACCGCAATTAAAACCCACCAACCGATAGCTAAAGGCCAGAAGCTGATCGGATCCAACCCTTCGATGTCATGCAACATTTCTAATTGAGGATTCATATTTTTTTCCTACTGGCAATCTTTTTTAATCCAAGAATAAGGTCTTTATGGACCTTTGAGTCCGTCATCAATTCCAACAAGGGAATCTTGAATCTAGAAGTAATATCTTGTAACTTTTCTTGATGCTCTTGCCATAAATGTGCATAGGCTTTTTGTCCTACAAGATTTTCCGTGTTAACAGATACTTTTCCCAAGCTATTTGCTTGAAACCCGACAACACCCATCGGGTGGATTAACTTGTCCGTTACATCATTAATCCCTACAAAAACAATATCACATTTTTTACTGATTCGAGATAAGCACGCTTCTTGCCGAAATCCCTTATCTATATCCATAAAATCGCTAATGACATACACAAGAGATCCCGTATGAACAAGCTGATTGATATATCGTAAAGGGGCTTCTACCGAAATCTTGTGCGTTTCTATCGGAGGCAAAGTAAGTTTTTTTAAAACACTACAAAAAGATTTCCGAGTCCGCTTAGGGGCAAAAAACTGAATTCCTCCTGGCACATCACCAAAAAAACATACACTTACTCGATCTTGCCTCGCAATCGCTCCCCATCCTAAAATAGCAGCTACACGTGCGGCTTGAACCGATTTAAATGTACCTTTAGTGCCAAAGCGCATCGTGGCATTCATATCGATACAAAGAACTACATGCCGCTCTCTTTCTTCTTTTAAAATTTTTAAGTGAGCAGTTCCCGTTCTGGCAGTTACCCTCCAGTCGATATTTCGAATATCATCACCCAGAACATACTCCCTAACGGAATCGAATTCTAACCCTACACCGCGAAAAGAAGAACGATGATTCCCTAAAACAGTAGATTTAACGGACCTGCAAGAAGGATGCGTTATATTCAGCTTTTGATCTCCAAGTGCAATCAAGTCATTAAAATCGGGGTACAGCATTCAAACCTCAAGGAATAGCAACAACTTCTAATAATTTCTTTATAATGTCATTTCGAGAAATCCCGAGAGCTTCAGACTCAAAAGAAGGGACGATCCTATGTCTTAAGACGGGTAGCGCTACGCTATGAATATGCTCGGGAGTAACATACTCATCCCCCCTAAGCCAAGCTAGAGCCTTTGCCGTGCGGATCATGAATATTGTAGCTCGAGGCGATACCCCATATTCAATCCATTTAGCAAGATCCCGATCATATTTTTCAGGAGTCCTTGTCGCCGTAGTTAATGAAACAACGTATTTTTTTAAATTTTCTGAAATAAACATATCAGCCACAGCTTTTCTAGCGGCAAAAACCTCAGCTTTTGTTGTGATGGAAAAAGACCCAAGAGACGTGTTATGTTGTCTTTTCTCATCTAGTTCCACAATCAATAGTTCTTCTTGAGGAGTCGGGTATCCGACTTCTAAATGCATCATGAAACGATCAAGTTGAGCTTCGGGAAGATTATAAGTCCCCTCTTGCTCGACAGGGTTTTGTGTTGCTATGACCATATATAGTTCAGGAAGGGGGTGAGTTTCATGCCCAACCGTTATTTGTTGCTCTTCCATCGCTTCAAGAAGTGCAGACTGAACTTTTGCGGGGGCGCGATTGATCTCATCTGCCAAAATAATGTTATTAAAAAGAGGCCCCTTTCGAAAAATAAAATTACTTTTTTCATGGACGTAGATCTCGGTTCCAATAAGATCCGAAGGCAAAAGATCGGGGGTAAACTGAATCCGATGAAAACCGCCTTCTATCCCGTCGGCAATCGCTTTTGCAGAGCGCGTTTTCGCAAGCCCCGGCATCCCCTCAATGAGAACATGTCCACTTGAAAGAAGGCACACCATCATATGCTCTATGAGCTGGTGTTGACCTACAATCTTACTTTGAATGGAATTTAGGAGTTTAGACAGTGGATGCTGTCCAAGTTTTAAATTTTCATTTTCCGACATCTGAATAGTACTCATAAACCTCTTCCTTATAGATGAAATTTCTAAAAGGAATATACGAAATCCGCATTTGAAATACAAGAGCGTAGTCTGTTTTTAAAGTTCTAACAAGAGTCCAAGAGAGGATTTGATTAAAGCACTCATGGACGCCAACTATTATATATATTTTTTTACTTCGCGATATCTGCAACAAAAACTGACTTACCGCGAAATATAGACTATAATTCGCGGTAAGTGTCAAATTTACTAACTTACCGCGAATTATAAGAAAAAAAGGATCAAAATGACAAAACCTATAGGCCGTGAAAAGGAATTGGAAATTTTAGAAACTTTATTCAAATCCAAAGAAGCGCAATTCCTCGCCGTATACGGAAGAAGGCGCGTAGGAAAAACCTATCTCATAAGCAATTTTTTTAGGGGGAGGGGGGTCTATTTTGAACTTACTGGAATTAAAAATGCTAAGTTAGATACTCAACTACTTAATTTTTCAGAGGAATTTACGGATTGTTTTCTCGAGGGAAGGCATCAACCGCCCCCCAAATCCTGGCAAGAAGCTTTCGCAATGCTTAGGCGGCAGATTGAAATGGTTGATCCTCAAAAAAAAGTGCTCATTTTCCTAGACGAACTGCCTTGGCTAGCATCCAAGCGCTCCCTTTTCTTGTCTTCACTGGATCACTTATGGAATCGTTATCTTTCTCGACATTCTAATGTAATTTTAATTGTATGTGGTTCGGCAACTGCTTGGATATTAAAAAAAATCATCCAAGATAGGGGTGGTTTTTATGGACGTTTGACAGCTGAAATCAACTTAAAGCCCTACACCTTATCAGGAACGGAAAACTTTTTTAAAGTTAAAAACATCGAGCTGGAGCGCAAACAAATCATTGAGCTTTATTTAGCCTTTGGAGGAGTCCCTAAATATCTTAACTATGTTGAAAGAGGAAAGTCTCCCGCACAGATTATTCAAGAGGTTTGTTTTGGACCTCAAGGTCCGTTATCGGGAGAATTCAATCGACTTTTCACCTCACTCTTTGATGATGCTGAAAGACACTTAAAAGTTGTTGAGTCTCTAGCCTCCTGCCGAAGCGGTTTAGCCCTGCAGGAACTGGAACAACTAACTGGATTGTCTTCAGGAGGAGGATTTACCGAGACTCTTAAAGAATTGCAAGCTTCCGGATTTATTTCTTTTATTCCAAACCTAGGAAATGCCAAACGTGCTGGAAAATACCGGTTAACGGATGAATATTCATTATTTTATCTCACTTGGATTAAGCCTGCTTTTAAAGAGCATCTAGGAAATGTTAGTATTAATTATTGGCAGCAAATGCAAAATTCCCCTAGATATCACGCCTGGACAGGCTATGCGTTTGAATCGATATGTCTTAAGCATGTCAATCAGATTGTTACCGCTCTTGGCTTGTCGGGCATTATATTCAAGGCTTGTGGATGGTTTGCTCGCTCAGGCAACGACCATTTTGATGAATCGGGAAGCCAAATCGATCTTGTTATCGAACGGTCCGATCATTGCACAAACCTTTGTGAAATCAAGTTCTCTAATACTCCCTTTGTAATAACTAAAGACTATGAAGAGAAATTGCGAAGAAAAAAGGAGTGTTATCGTCAAGCTACCAAAACAAGAAATACTCTTTTTACAACTATGATTACCCCATTCGGAGTAATCGAAAATGCTCAGTATTTTGCTTCCGTAGATAACCAAATTACGATGGATGCTCTTTTCACGATTTAAGTTAACCTATTTTTTAAGAGCCATTAGCAATTCTATTATTTCCGTATGACCTCTAAGAATTGCCGCATCAAGGGCTGTCCTCCCTTCCAAATCGACAGCATTTGGATCGGCTCCTGCATCCAACAGTAATTTAACTATTTTGGGGAAGTTATTAACGACCGCGTATCTAATAGCTGCAAATCCTCCGCTCTCGAAATTCACATTTACTTTGGCATCCAGCAACAATTTGACTATTTCGGCGTGACCTTCAAAAGCAGCGGTCATAAGGGTTGTTATTCCTTTAACGGGGAAATTTACATCCGCTTTGGCATCCAGCAGCAATTTGACTATTTCGACATGACCATTAGAGGCTGCTTGCATAAGAGCTGTCTTCTCATTTGAAAAGATAGAGTTCGGATCTACCCCGATATCTATCAACAACTTTACCCTTTCTAAATCTCCTTCTTTAACGGCTACATGAAACCAAGAAATGTCTTTCATTTTAAAATTTGTTGAAAGAGTTCTCGCTTTTTTGATAGTAACTTCATGAATTCTTTTAAATTCGACTGTCTGCTCCCAAGTCTTTTCCTTCTCTTTAGACCTGGGCTCGGAGCTTTTCGCACAATAAACTATAGAGCTTAAAACTGTCTCTTTACCCGAGGTAAATGCCAACAAGACTTCTTTAGCTAGAGAATTACTCGTTAAGATTTTTCTCGGTATGCCCTTATTAACATCTATGAATACCCAAATCTTTTCTAAAGGATCATACCCAATGGATGTGGCATGACTTACAGAACTTACCTTAATCGCGATAAGGTCCTGTAAAGAGCCCGCTTCAAGAACTCTTTGCAAGCTATCAAAATAATCAACAAGCTCACTTTCATTATAAATACCTGTAAATTTCGATATTTCCTTTAAACCTCCTTTGAATTCTAAGCCTACAGAAGAAGTTAAAGAAGAAATTTCCGTTACAAAATCTAAATGACTCTGATTAAGAACTGGTCTTTTCGAATCTTCAAAAAACTCTAAACACTTCTTAGGTGCCTGATAAAGATAAACTCCGTCAAAAAAGGCTAAGAGATCAACGAATAGATCAGGAGAGGTTGCTTCTATTGCTTTACGTAAGCAAATAAGATTTTCATCACTTCTGTTTTTGGATAAATTTTTTAGAAATAAACCGTCTTCTTCAAGTTTTTGAAGAGCTAGATTGATTTTCTTTAAACGATTTTCAAAAACATTCATTCCTACCGTAAGGAAGGCTTCGATGCCTTTATGAGCTATTCCGTTACAAAGACCTCTGACACTAGGATATCCAAGAGCCTCACCAAGCTGCATTAAATCTTCGTGAGATAGATTACGTAGTGCTCCTTTTTTATAGAGCAGTTGAACAATTTCAATATGACCTTTAAAAGAAGCTAACTCCAGAGCTGTCACACCATTTGAATCGACATGGTTCATATCGGCTCCCGCATCCAGCAGCAATTTAACAACCTCTGAATCCCCCCTTAAAGAAGCCATCTTAAGCGCAGCTTTCCCCGGGTCAATTTGATTTAAATCCAAAATAGTTAGTAGTCTTTGGATCGCTTTTACATCTCCCCTTACAACCATATGCATCAACCTAATTTTGCTCTATGAAGCTCTCTATGAAAATGTATCACT
>JAZKAC010000064.1:0-6233 GCA_040389325.1 Chlamydiota bacterium
TAAGTGTGCCATTTGCAATTTAGACGCGTGTTTTTTAAGAATTATTTTTGAGTGAATTTTATCTATGAAAAATGGGGGCGGTTGGACTCGAACCAACGAATTCCGAAGAAGAGGGATTTACAGTCCCTTGCAATTGCCGCTATGCGACACCCCCTGAAAAAAAAGAAAAATGCTGGCGAAAGGACTTGAACCCTCAACCGTCCGATTACAAGTCGGGCGCTCTACCAGTTGAGCTACGCCAGCACAGTAGGAATGTGGAAAATACTAACAAACTGCTTCTTTATGCACAAGCCCCTTTGCTATTTTTTTTCAACTTCTGGAGAAATTTCTTTTTCCGTAGACGGCTTTTTAAAAAGCAACGAGGAAATCCCTTGCACCCTTGCCTCGGAAGAGATCACCTGGAACGTTCTTGTTTTCTTCTGACTTTCACAACATTTTTTAAATTTCTTTCCCGAACCGCAAGGACACGGATCGTTTCTTGATGCCTTTTCCATAAAATCCTCCCTTAATCTCTTATAGAATGGAAAAAAAATACATTTCAGTCTATGCAAATTCTCCCCCAAAAGAGTACAATAGTCTTTTAAAAAAAGATCCTATTGAATTTATGACAAAACTATCCATTACCCTTCCCATAGCCTCTCCTCCATGGACCTACATAGGAAGGAAACTCGAAAGCCTTTGCAGGAAAGCCCTTTACAACTTTTCTCTTGTGCAAGATGTTGAAAAATTAGGTGTGGCTTTAAGCGGAGGCAAAGACAGCTTAAGTCTTCTCTATCTTTTAAAAGCTATCTCGGGAAGAGGGTTTCCAAATTTTTCTTTGCACGCATTTCACGTTAAAGGAGAATTTTCTTGCGGCTCTTCCGTTAGCGAAAACTTCCTGCAATCCATTTGCAAAGAGCTCTCCATCCCTTTAACCGTTTGTGAATCTACACAAACAAGAGAAAGTCTAGAATGCTATAGCTGCTCAAGAGAGCGCAGAAGACTGCTTTTTGACGCAGCTAAAAATGAAGGCATCACAACAATTGCTTTTGGTCACCATAGAGACGATAGCATCCAAACTCTCTTAATGAATCTTTTTCATAAAGCGGAATTTGCTGCCAATCTACCCAAAGTGCCCATGTACGATTACGGAGTAACCATCATCAGACCTTTAATTTATGTTGCCGAAGATCAAATTAAAGAATTTGCTAAACTCTACGGATTCAATCGGATTACCTGCCAATGCCCCGTAGGGCAAAATTCCCTCCGAAAACAAACGGAGGATCTCATTTCCCAAATAGAAGAAACTTTTCCGAATATCCGAAATAACCTATCCCAGGCTAGCTTCAGCTATGCTTCCGATAAAGCTCTAGGAAAAAAGAAATAGCCTAATCTCCTACAGAATAAAGTCAAAAGCTTTACTTGACCTAATTTCCACATTTTACTTAAATCCTATAAAATATTAGACTGAACCTGCTTTAATCAGCCTACGGTTAGATAGCCCGAAAGTTACGCTTGTGGATAAATGAGTCGTTGATGCTCAGCCCAAGAACCCGCCGAAGCCACCTTTCAAGCAAGATGGGGCAGCAGGAATTCCCTTCCTTTAGGCAAGGGGAGGATGTCAAATACTGTTACAATAACGATTACGAATAGGTATTTGCAATTATGTTTCTCTACGAACTCTCCGCTGTTATTCTTTATTTTATACTCTTACTAGCTATCGGCGTCTTATCTTATAAAAGACATTTATCAGCTGCAGACTTCATCATCGGAAATCGTTCATTAAACTATTGGCTTACAGCTCTTGCAGCCCACGCAAGCGATATGAGCAGCTGGCTCTTCATGGGGTACCCCGCCGCTATTTTCATGGGAGGCTTCATCAACGCCTGGGTGGCCGTCGGATTAATCTTATTCATGTTTTTAAATTGGCAGCTTATCGCCCCAAAGATCCGCGTAGCCACAGAGCAATATAACAGCCTTACTTTTTCTTCTTTTTTTGAAAGTCGCCTTGCAGACTCCTCGGGCCTCATCCGAATCTTCACAGCCGTCATGTCTTTACTCTTCTACACCATCTACATTTCTGCAGCGCTCGTAGGACTCGGCATCCTTTTAGAAACCTTATTTGACATCAACTATTATGTGGGAGTCTTTCTTGGAGCTTTGGTTGTCATCCCTTATGTATTCATAGGTGGTTTTCTTACTTTAGCTTGGATTGACTTATTTCAAGGGATGTTTCTGCTTTGCGCCATTATTTTTGTACCCTTATACCTCATGCCTCACATAGGAGGATGGGATGGAGTCTTAAAAACCCTCAATGGGAAAAGTATTATATCCAGCTTAATTCCCAATTTTGCTCCAAAAACTATTTGGAATATTTTTCTTATAATAACAGGATGGGGCCTTGGATATTTTGGACAGCCTCATATTATCACAAAATTCATGGGGATCAGAAATGCCTATGAAATTCCAAAATCCAAATGGATTGGTATGACCTGGATGACTCTAGCCCTTTCTGCAGCTACATTAGTTGGGCTTGTAGGCACGGCTTACTTTACACAAGGGCTTCACGATCCAGAACACATCTTCATAGAACTTGTAAAAGATCACTTTCCACCTTTTCTCGTAGGACTCATTTTATGCGCCATCTTAGCCGCTACAATCAACGCAATGAGCTCTCAAGTACTTGTAGTCTCTTCCAGCTTAACAGAAGACTTTTATAAAAAGATCTTCCACAAAGACGCCTCCTCTAAAGAGCTCCTCATCGTATCCAGACTAGGTGTTGTATTTATTACTCTTCTGGCTTTTTTGATTGCTTATGCTAAGATCAGCACGATTTACTCACTTATTCTTTATGCTTGGTCAGGGCTTGGAGCTTCTTTTGGCCCCTTACTCCTTCTATCCCTTTACTCTAGAAAAATAAATAAATATGGAGCTTGGGTAGGAATTTTAACAGGCGGAATTCTAGCAGCCGTTTGGCCTTATTTTAATACGCGCTTTTCGCTAGAAATCCCAACCTTGCTTCCTGCCTTCACCTGCAGTTTCTTATCCATCCTGATCGTTTCTCATTTAACAAAGAAAAAGCTAACCGATTATACTTAAATTTTAATCAAGGAACCTCATGCAAAAACCTACAGTACTCCTCACCAATGACGATGGAATTCACGCTCCTGGCTTAAAGCATCTTTGGATGGGGCTAAAAGATTTTTGCAATGTAGTGATTGTCGCTCCTGCACTAGAGCAATCGGGTGTTGGCCTTTGCGTGACTTTAAGAAACCCTTTACACCTAGAACCTGTTAAGTGGGATGAAGAAACTCCCGCCTGGCAAGTCTCAGGAACGCCTGCGGATTGCGTTCGCATCGCTACCAAGGTCTTACTAACAACTCCTCCCGATTTAATCCTTTCTGGCATTAATAGAGGCGGTAATTCAGGAAGAAACATCTTATATAGTGGCACTGTCGGAGGGGTGATTGACGGGGCTATAAAAGGGATTCCTGGCATCGCCTTTTCTTGCGAAGACCAGACTTCCCCCGAATTTCATCATTTTGAAGATCAAATTTTCCCCTTAGTGTCCTACTTACTTAAAAACCCTCTACCTCACGGCAACTTTCTTAATGTCACCTTTCCATCTAATCACAAAAACTTGCACAAAGGATATCGGTTAGCAAGACAGGGCATGGGTCACTACAAAGAAAAACCTCTAAAAGGAATCCACCCTGAAGGAAAAGACTACTATTGGATGGGATGTGATTGGCAAGAGTACGAAGAACATGAAGAAAGCGACGTGCATCTTTTAAAAGAAGGATATATCACTGCCGTTCCCGTACAGGTAACGGAACTAACCAACCAAGAGTTTTTAGCAGAAAGAAAAAACCATTTCAATGAACACTTCAATTGAAATGCAGTCCCTGCTTTCCTAAAGCCTTTTCTTTTGCATCCAGTTTTAGCATAGCCTCTCTTTGAGCTCGTTCTATGCACTCTCTTCCCCCTTCCAAGGCATAGATCCTTTTCATTTCTTCCAATAAAGACCTGCTAAGTGTCTGTCCTATCTCTAAAATAGGAACTTCTAACCCTACATTTCTTTGTTGAAATAAACGAGCCTGCACCACGATCCCTACAATCTTTTCAAAATGTTTTTTTAACATCGGCTCTGCCGCTAATAGATCTTCTCTAGTTTCAATATTTTTTAGCTCTTTTAGCAAAAGACGCGTTCGACTCGCCCCCTCAAACTGAAACTCTTCTAAAGAAGATGGCTGACAAGAAAAAAATATAGACAAAAGAAAAAAAATCAAAATTCTCAAAGTATCTCCGATAAAATAAAGAATGCGTAGTAAAAATACCAAAATATACAATATACTTACTAGCGCATTTTATTACTTTAAACAAAGAGTCTACATGTCAAACGCCTCCTCGAATCTTCTTCCCAAAGACTCTCACGGGTGTCCCTATTTATTTCTAGCCCCCATGGAAGGGGTGGGAGATCGCCCTTTTAGAAAGGCTCTTGCCTCCATCGGAGGGTTTGATGAGGCCGTTACGGAGTTTATAAGCGTTCCGAGAAATGCCCACGTAGAAAGTCTTGCTAAGGTTTATCAAAATAAAGAACTGGATCCAATTCCCCTCGCAGCACAAATTATGGGAGCGGATCCTCTTCTAATGGCAGCCATGGCTAAAGAATTGGAAAGAAAAGGAGCTCCTCGCATTGACATCAACTGTGGGTGCCCATCCAATACGGTCACGGGAAGGGGGGCTGGGTCCAGTCTACTAAAGGACCCTTCTTACCTTTATGAGGTCGCTAAAGCAGTCGTAAACGCCATCTCCATCCCTGTCACAATCAAAATGCGCTCTGGTTATGAAGACACTTCTCTTTTCCAAGAAAACGTTCTTGCTGCCCAAGAAAGCGGCGTTTCTTTTATCACACTTCACCCCAGAACAAAAATAGACGGCTATAGCCCTCCCGCAAGATGGGATCTTATCCAAACCGCAAAAAATCTTCTTCGCATTCCTCTTGTCGGAAACGGAGATATTGTATCCGTAGAAAGCGCTATAGCTCTTTTAACAAAAACGAACTGTGATGCTTTAATGATTGGCCGAGGCGCCGTAATGAATCCTTTTATCTTTCATCAAATTCGATCTTATTTCACAAAAAAAATCTTCACCCCTACCTGGCCTCTTCTCGAACGGTGCCTAAAGATCTACTTACAGGAAATGCCCGAGCACCTTTCAGAAAAAGGAAGGATAGGAAAACTCAAACAGTTCATGAGTTTTCTTTTTAGATCGAACCCTATACTGCTAGAAAAAAGGCAAGAAATGCTCAAAATAGACACAAAAGAATCAACTATTTTTTTAGAGAATCTTCTTCCCATCCTGGAATATCATTATTTTTCACAATTTTAAGAAAATCGCTTGTGAATAATACGCATCTCGGTTAAAGTCTACACTTCGTTTTGGGGCGCATAGCTCAGTTGGTAGAGCGCCTGTCTTACACACAGGTGGCCATAGGTTCGAGTCCTGTTGCGCCCAAAACTTTGCGGAAGTAGTTCAATTGGTTAGAGCACTGGCTTGTCACGCCAGAAGTTGCGGGTTCGAGTCCCGTCTTCCGCGAATCTTTTTTTTTCACCTTTACATTTTTTTACTAAACATTTAAGTTACGAAGAACAACTTATCACAAAGAATTAGCTATGCCCAAACCTTGCTCCAGCCTTAAATCTTTCGCTCATCACTGTCTTGCTTATTTTTGGATCGCCATAGGTTCTTTTCTAGCCGCCCTATCCATTGAAATTTTTCTTGTCCCCAATCAGTTGATTGACGGCGGGGTCGTAGGTATAGCTTTGATCTTAGCTCGCCTTTATGGAGATGCTTACCTATCTCTTTTCTTCATCCTCCTCACCATCCCCTTCGCTTACCTAGCCTACAAGTATATCAGGCGAACTTTCGTACTACATATGCTTTTTGCTGCAATCGTCCTCGCTACCTGCCTACACCTATTCGAAGGAGTCCCAACCTTTAACGGAGACAGCCTGGAAATCATCGTATTTGGCGGAGGTATCCTAGGAATTGGAGCAGGCCTCGTCATTCGCTACGGAGGCTGCCTTGACGGAACCGAAATCATAGCAATCCTAATCAATAGAAAAAAAGGGTTCACCGTAGGTCAAGTAGTTTTAGTATTAAACATCTTTATCTTTGGAGCCTACGGACTAATTTTTCAAGATTGGCATATCGCTTTAAGATCTTTCATGACTTATTTTGTCGCTTATAAA
>JAZKAC010000065.1:0-14978 GCA_040389325.1 Chlamydiota bacterium
GCTGACCTACAACCAAGAGGCGCAATTTTCACAGAAGAAACTGACGAGCCAACCATGAAAGATTACATCCATGATTGGAATCTCTTAGGTTACGAAAATGTAGTCCAAGAATTCCGAAAGAATTATTCTCTAGAAAAATTAAGAGCTATCATTGAAGATAGTTTTTTAAGCGAAAAAAGAAAAAAAGCTTTATTTCGATTAATTAGCAAGCGAGGTAAGGAATTATGCGACAGTTAAAAATTATCGGAATTGATATTTTTTTAGAAAAACGTAAAACACGTTTACATGTTGGGATCTTAAAAAAGATAAATAACAAAATAATATTCACCTATGATGAGCATTATTTTACAGCTAAAAATATTATCCCACTTGGCCCTGAATTCCCTTTAACACAAAAACAATTTGAATCAGAGCATCTTTTCTCTTCTCTAGAAGATCGAATTCCTTCAAAACAAAATCCCGCCTACCCTGAATATTGCCAATCAATGGGAGTAGACCTCTCAGAATGTGACCCACTTATCTTATTGTCTACAATAGGAAAAAAGGGGCCTTCCTCATTTATATTTAGCCCTATATTTGAACGAACCATAGAACCAAAAAACTTAATTAAATTTAGAGAATCTTTAGGCTTGACTACACGGGAGTTTGCAAAAGTATTCGAATTCTCTCAAGCATCCTTAAACGCTTTGGAAAGAGGCAGAACTTCAGGAAAAGACATTTTAAAACGTTTAGAAATTCTACTAAAATTCCCAATTGTGGCTTTAGATCTTTTATTTATAAATAGCGGTCACTTAGCTTATGAAAAGCAAATCACCGCTACAGAAAAAATCAAAAAAATGATCGAAACCAGTGAAATGGTAAGGATGGCTGAATCCAACTGAGGCTTTAGTCTTCTACAAACGTCCAAGATTAGAGGCCCTCGAGCATACGAGGGCTCGCGGAGCCACCGTTCGTTACTAGATTTCAAGAAGGAAAAGCTATAATCAATTCAAGTCTTAAAATTACCTCTATGATGATTTCCATCTTCGAAACCGACACGGTCTTATTTATTCGTAAATCCAAAACCTCCTGCAAATAACCCGTAAACTAATTTGACAAAAAACAAAAATAATTCTAGGTTAAAGAGAGGAAAATAGCTAATTAGAGAATGGCATGGAAAACGATTTTCGAGAAGAAGTAGATAGCATGGGATCGATGCAAGTTCCCTTTGACTCTTACTATGGAGCGCAAACGGCAAGATCTCTCATCCACTTCTCTATAGGAGAGGATAAGTTGCCAAGAGCTATGATCCGCGCCTTGGGGTTAATAAAAAAGTCTGCCGCTCGGATTAACAATGAGCTTGGAAAACTACCTTTAGAAAAAGCTAACCATATTATTGCTGCGGCAGAAGAAGTGATGGCAGGAAAGTTAGATGATCAGTTTCCTCTTCGCATCTGGCAAACAGGAAGCGGGACTCAATCTAACATGAATGCGAACGAGGTCATCGCCAATAGGGCTATCGAGCTTGCAGGCGGATCTAGAGGAGATAAGGGGATGATCCATCCTAATGACCATGTAAACCTATCTCAGTCTTCTAATGACACCTTCCCGACAGCCATGCATATTGCGGCGGTTCAAGAACTCACTCATAAGCTCCTACCCTCTCTTATTAAAATGCGCGATGCATTAGAAAAAAAATCGGTGGAGTTTGCCTCTATTATTAAAGTTGGAAGAACACATCTAATGGATGCCGTTCCTATCTCCTTAGGACAAGAATTTTCAGGATACGTAGCACAACTTGATGATAATATAGAAAGAATCAAGTTTTCCTTACTTTCTCTTTATAAGCTTGCTATCGGGGGAACGGCTGTCGGGACAGGACTTAACACCCACCCCGACTTTGGAAAAAAGATGGCTGAAACGATTGCTAAAAACACGAACCTCCCCTTTATCTCGGCTGACAATAAATTCGCTATCATGGCAGCCCATGACGGGCTTGTGTTTGCAAGCGGCGCTCTTCGCACCTTAGCTTGCTCTTTAATAAAAATATCTAACGACATAAGCTGGATGGGCTCGGGACCAAGATGTGGATTACAAGAGCTCTTTCTTCCCGAGAATGAACCTGGATCTTCCATCATGCCAGGGAAGGTTAATCCTACTCAATGCGAAGCCTTGAATATGGTCTCCGTGCAAGTTATCGGCAACGATACGGCTATTGCCATAGCAGGCTCTCAAGGAAACTTCGAACTAAACGTATTTAAGCCTATGATCATCCACAACTTTTTACATTCTACCACATTGCTTGCAGGTGCTTGTAATAGCTTTACGGACTTTGTGATCCAAGACCTTTCTGCTAATAAAAAAAATATTGGTTACTATCTGACTAAGTCCCTCATGCTAGTGACTGCTTTAAACCCTAAAATCGGGTATGACAAAGCTGCACAAATTGCTCATACCGCCTTTGAAAAAGATATTTCTTTAAAAGAAGCTAACTTGTTACTCGGATTTTTAACGGAAGAAGAATTTAACAGCCTCATTGACCCGTCTCAAATGATAGGGCCTAAAACCTCATGAGAACTAAAAAAGACTTCCTTGAAGTTAAAACCTCTTCTTATGAACTCCTTAACTGTTCTTTACTTAATAAGGGGATGGGATTTTCTGAAGAAGAAAGGGATGCCTTTCATCTTCACGGTCTCATCCCTCCTAAGATATCTACTATAGAAGTTCAAGAAGCCAGATCCTATGCCGCCTTTCAAAGTAAAACTTCTAACATAGAAAAGTATATCTACCTCTCCGAGCTACAAAATTCCAATGAAACACTATTTTACTATCTAATCACTCATCATATAGAAGAGATGATGCCCATCATCTACACTCCCGTTGTAGGAGAAGGATGCATTTATTTTAGTCATATCTACAGAAGACCTCGAGGACTCTTTCTCTCCTATCCCAATAGACACAGGATCGATGAGATTCTAGCAAACCCCTATTTTGATCATGTTAAGGTCATCGTAGTGTCGGATGGAGAAAGGATCTTAGGGTTAGGAGATCAAGGAGCTGGGGGGATGGGTATTCCTATAGGAAAACTCTCTTTATACACTGCTTGCGCAGGCATCCCCCCTGAAGCTACGCTCCCCATCTTACTCGATGTAGGAACGGACAATCCTGATCGGTTAAAAGACCCATCTTATATCGGATGGAAGAATGAAAGGATCCGGGGAGAAAACTATGATGAATTCATCGATTTATTTGTTACGGCTATAAAAAAAAGATTTCCTAAAGCGTTAGTCCAATGGGAAGATTTTGCTCAAGGCAATGCCAACAAAATCTTAGATCATTATAAAAATGAACTTTGTACTTTTAATGATGACATCCAAGGGACAGCTGCCGTCACCTTAGCAACTCTTCTAGCAGCCGTTAACATAAGCGGCACCTCTTTAAAAGATCAACGCATTGTTATCGCAGGAGGAGGATCTGCAGGCTGCGGTATCAGTCATCTTATTAAACAAGCGATGATACAAGAAGGCCTTTTTGAAAAAGAAGCTAAAAGCCGTTTTTATATCATGGACCGTCAAGGACTCTTAACGGAAGATATGCAGGGTCTACTCCCCTTTCAAAAGCCCTTTGCCCAACCTGCTACTTCCTCCTTAAAGGGACTAAGCCTTGAAAAGGCGATAAGAGAAGTTAGGCCAACCGTCCTTATAGGGGTCTCGGGAAAGCCCGACATCTTTAAAGAGGAAGTTATTAAAGAAATGGCAAAACATGCGGCTAGACCGATTATCTTTCCCCTTTCCAATCCAACTTCTAAAAGTGAGGCTACCCCAAAAGATCTTATGCTATGGACAAATGATAAGGCGATCCTCGGCACAGGGAGTCCCTTTTCTCCTATTTCTAAAAAAGGGAAAATTTTCCGAGTAGATCAAACAAATAATGCTTACATCTTCCCTGGCATCGGTCTCGGGGTGACTGCCGTAGGAGCCACCCGAGTTACGGAAAATATGTTCTTATCGGCAGCTAGGACACTTGCCGATCTTTCTCCCTCTAAACAAGATCCCGAAGACAACCTTCTACCCCCTATCAACCAAATACGAGATGTTTCTTATCATATCGCTTTAGCCGTAGCAAAAGAAGCTATAGCCTCAGAACTTGCTCCCCCCTGTGACAACATTGAACAGGTGATTAAAAACGCCATGTGGGATCCCGTTTACCTACCTTATAAAAAAGTATAGTTCCTAAAACGTTCTTATTATGTGATGTGCACTTAATGGACGATGGAAACTTGCAGACGAGTCGATGCTTATATGATTATCTTCTATCTGAACACAAACTCTTTCTTCTTTTTGAAAAGATCCTTTGACTACATCATCACACCACATCTCACGACATGACATCACTACACCCTCGGATCTGATTTGTGCCATATACAAAGTGGTAATTTCCACTAAAGAAGGAGGTGGATGAGGATACCGCGTTCTTAGCTTATCCTTAGAAAACCAGCACCAATAAGGTTTTTCATAATAAGTATTTCCCATTGTACCATCCTCGAATCGAAAGGATACACTCGACAGGAACCGTGAGCCGACTTCTATAGGAGTTCTTCCTTCGCAAGAAGATTGCTCATTAATTCTTTCTTTTATAATTTTTTTTATCTTATTAAATGTGTAAAAATCCCCATCAACAGTTGAAGGTATAAGTATAATGTCGTAATTGTCTAAGATCTTTTTAGGAAGTGGCAACGCATCTACAGCTCCAAAATACCTATTCCACTCTTCGTGGCCAAAAATAATAGGAGATAAACGCTCGCTACCGTTGCTTTTATTGCTGTTGTAGCTAATATCACTACTCGTTCTCGTCCTATTTTTTTCAATGCCGTCCATCACACCTCCTGAAAATATTGACTAAAAAAATCGACTATTTTACTACGAAACGTCTATGCGCCCGAAAAATACTTTAAAATATAAATGAAATCAATCGAATGTTTTTTTTAATTTGGTAAATAAAAATGATCTTTTAAGAAACGATGTCTCCTGAAGAACTTTCAACAAAAGAAGGAAGCTCGAGCCCTTCGATATGCTTACAAGCAAGGACCATGCCTTGACTTTCAAGGCCCATAAGAAGGGCTGGTTTTAAGTTGGCAACAAGAATGATCTTGCGACCTAAAAGAGAGTTGATATCTTCAAGCCCTTCTCCTATACCTGCTACGACCTGTCTTTTTTCAAGACCTATGTCCACTAACAATTTAAGAAGCTTTTTGCTTTTAGGAACTCTTTCCACCTGCTTGATTTCACCTAAGCGAAGATCCAGCTTCCGAACATCTTCAATGGAAATTTCGGGCTTAATAGGAGTTAATGTTCTTTCTTTGACTTGAGTCATCTTGTGAAGCTCTGTTATTTGTTTTTGAATAACTTCCTCTTCTATCTTAGTAAAAAGAATGTGAGGCTTAAGGATCGAGGTTTTTTCTATGAGGTCTTCTTGGACTACACTGTCCCAGCCCATCTCTTGAAAGGTCTTTGTAAAACCTAAAAGAGCTCTTATCTCATCAGAGGCTTTAGGGATGATAGGATTAGAGATCAAAGCCAACCATTTGATGCACTCCATGCAAGAACGCATGGTGTTTTGTAGATTTTGCTGCTCTTTTTCTTCTTTAATCAACTTCCAAGGTTTTTTGCTATCAAAGTACACGTTTCCAGCTTGAGCAAGCTCCATCACGAGCTGAGAGGCTTTTCTTAGTTGAAAAGTGTCGTAAGCCGTTTTGCATTCGCTAACGATTTTCTTCCCTTTTTCTAAAAAGGCGAGGTCTTCCTCTTGCAGATCTTTCCAAGTAGGAACCTTTTCTCCCATTCTTTCGTAAACGAAGACAAGAACTCTATTCACAAAGTTCCCGTACTTACCTAAGAGCTCGGAGTTACAACGGTTTTGAAAGTCTTTCCAAGTAAATTCGGAATCTCCCGTCTCGGGAGCATTTGAAGCTATGACATATCTGATCTGATCTGCAGTAAAGGAAGTGAAAAACATATCCAGGTCAATCGTCCAACCATCGGACTTACTAAACTGCCTTCCTTCCAAATTATAGAACTCATTGGCAGGAAGATCATCTACAAGTTTATAGGGGGTATTTTGTCCCATAACCATAGCAGGAAAAAATACGGAATGGAAAGGAATGTTATCTTTACCGATAAATTGAACAAGACGGGTCTTTTCATCTAACCAATATTTTTTCCAAAGATCGGGATCTTTTTGCAGTAAAGCCCATTCCTTAGCTGCAGAGATATACCCTATAGGGGCATCGAACCAGACATAAAGAACTTTACCTTCGGCACCCTCTAAAGGAACTGGAATCCCCCAATTGGAATCTCTTGTGATGGCTCTTTCCCTCAGGTCTTTGATATAAGAAAGTGCAAAGTTAGAAACGTTGGATTTCCAGTTTTTTTGCTCTATCCATTTGAGTAGATCGTCTTTAAAGTGATCAAAGCGCAAAAACCAATGTTTAGTCTCTTTAAGGATTAAAGAGGCTCCCGACACCTTCGAAACGGGTTTAATAAGATCCGTTGCTTCATAGCTAGCTCCGCAAGATTGACATTCATCTCCTCTTGCTTGATTAAATCCGCACTTAGGACAAGTCCCTTGCACGTAACGGTCCGCTAAAAAACGTTTCTCTGATTCCGAGTACAGCTGATGAGTCGTCTTTTCTTCGATATGTCCATTTTTCAAAAGATCCAAGAAAAAGGCTTGCACCGTTGCATCATGCCCTTCCCATGTAGTCCTGGAATAATGATCAAAAGAAAATTCTAACTTATGAAAAAGTTCTTTATTGATACCATGAAATAGATCAACTTGCTCTTTTGGCGTCCTTTTTGCCATCTCGGCACTTAAAGTAATCGCTATTCCATACTCATCTGAACCGCAAAGATAAAGGACATCACATCCTTGCAATCTCTTAAACCTGGCAAAGCAATCTCCGGGGAGATACGCCCCTGCAATGTGACCAAAATGTAAAGGACCATTGGCATAAGGCAAAGCGGATGTGATGAGAACTTTTTCTTTCATAAATTATTCGTCGTTATCTTCTTTTTCTTCTTGATCAAACTCTAATAAAGCTTGCTCTGTCGGATGCTTTCTTACCCAACCTAATATACTCTTTAAAGAGATATCACCAGAAGCGACGCTACGTCGACCTACTTGGATAGCAAAATGCGTCAACTCAAAGCTATCTTTAAACATCCCTCTAAGGCTTTCATTAGTCAGTAAATCTTCCATAGAAACTCCTTTGTTTTTAACTTTTTTCAACTCTGTGTTCTTCAGCAATAACAATACTTTTTAATACAGTGTAGGCAACATCTAATTTACAGTTAACAATCCGAAAATCGTACATAACAGACTGTTTCATCTCTTTTTCGGCCCAAGACAATCTTTCCGTTCTCTTATCTTCATCTTCCGTCTGTCTTTTATACAGCCTTTCTCTCAACGCTTCTACATTAGGTGGGGAAACAAAAATGTACACGGCCTTAAAATCCATCTTCCGTAAGGATAAAGCCCCTTGAGTATCAATCACGAGAAATATGTGATTTCCTCTATTTAACTTCTCTTCCAAATGTTTTTTGGATGTTCCGTACAGTTGACCATACACTTCAGCATACTCTAAAAACTCCCCGTCGACAACCTTTTTCTTGAAATCATCGGAAGTTAAGAAGAAATAGTCCTTTCCGTCTACCTCCCCAACCCTAGGAGCTCTTGTCGTTGAGGAAACACTTTCTTCAATACAATCAAATTCTTGAGTTAGCATTCGAACAAGAGTTGTCTTGCCCGTTCCTGCGGGGGCACTCAAAACAAACACTAAGCCTCTAGAGAGATTGCCTAAAACTTTTTGTGTCATTCTACGTTTTGCACCTGCTCTCGAATTTTCTCCACTTCTCCTTTTAGCTTTAAGGCTATACGGGAAATTTCTATGTCATCCGATTTTGAAGAAATTGTATTACTTTCTCTTCCCATCTCCTGAACCAGAAAATCCATCGTTCGCCCTACGCTGCTCTCTTCTTTTTCTTGTAATAAACCTTTAAACTGCTCTATATGAGAATGTAATCTTGTAATCTCTTCCGTTATATCGGATTTTTCTACATATAAAAATACTTCTCTTAAAACCCTTTCTTGATCTCCATCGGTGATTTCTTTAAAATCTTTCAATCTATCCAGAATCTTTACCCGGCGTTTTTCTAAAGAGCCTTTCGCTCTATTCTCTACTTGCTCTAACAAGCTTTCTATCGTATTTAAGTGTTTTTCAAA
Organism: Chlamydiota bacterium; assembly: GCA_040389325.1. GTDB lineage: Bacteria > Chlamydiota > Chlamydiia > Chlamydiales > Rhabdochlamydiaceae > CAIJXB01. Next base: position 8,260 of record JAZKAC010000065.1, read on the forward strand.
AGCCACCGATAGAGAGGAGCCCTCAGCCTCTTTCATCTTCATATAGTCTTTTAACGCTTCTTCCAGCCCTATAAAAAGATCTTTTTTTACCTCTTCTTCTTGCTTTGAAAAATCCAAAGCGGAAAGGGACTCCATTTGTTCATATAGAAAGGGGAAAGTAATCCCCCCAAGAGAACATCCGAGATCAACGCAAACCTTCTCCATCCCTTGCTTCATAGAGCGCAAATACTCAACTTGCCCACCCGAAAAAAAAGAAGAAGGATTAGGATGTAAAAAAATCTTAACAGTAACATGTCCCCTCTTGCAAAAACTAGAGAGATGCTTACGAACTTCTATGTCAAATCTTAAAAGATCTCTAGACATCAACATGTTGAAATCTAAAGACTTCTTGTTAACCGAATGAATTTCTATTAACCATTTACCCAAGGAAGATAAGTAAAGAGAGCGACCATAGGCTGTCATGCTCTTGATCATCAAAACACCCCTCGCTCTATTTATTACTGAAAATAACCCCCATTTATAAAGGAATCCCCCCCTTAAGTCAAGGGGTTTTTCCGAGATTTTCCGATTTAAAAATAAAGAACTTTTAAGACTCAACCGTCACTTTAAATTATTCAATACAAGACTACCCGAAGCTCAATTGTCAAACCTTAACTCTAAAACAATCATTAAAATATTGAATTAATTAACCGTCATTATTACATTAAAATAATACTAACAAGCTGGACTTTATGAGTATAAATCCACTAGATAATATAGCAAATTTAACTAAAGAAGCCTTAAGACTTAGCTCGGAGCTACTTGACTGCAAAAGAATTAGCTTCTTTTCAAAACAATCTTAAGGCTTTGAAGACTTTAGATCTTAGTCAAAACAGCCTAGGCGATGCAGGCGCTATTGACATCTCTCACATGCAGAATCTTGTAAACTTGGATCTTAGGACGAATAACATAGGTGCTGAAGGAGGTAAAGACCTCCCTACAACGCAAAGCATCGCAACTTTGTATCTTAGCAATAATTCCCCACCCAAACCTACAGTCATCTTTGCATAAATGATATCACGTGGAGTTGTTATCAGGTTATAATAAAACACTCATCCTCATCTCCACAAACTCCCACCACTCCTTTACCAAAGAAAGAATATTCCTCAAAAGACTTCATGGGTCGAAGGTTTTTTCCGATTTGAAGGTAATGAACCTTACGAAATAAACCGCCCTTTCCCAACAAACTAAAACACAACTAAATACACACTTACAATTAAAATAATTAATAATATGTGTTGACTAACCTCTAAATATGATTAAAAATTAACAATGAGAGGAAACTAAAAAAAAAGGAAATTATTTATGAAAAAAAGCCAAATTAAAAAAGCTAACACTAAGCCATTATCAAAATCTTTATCTGGTAAAACTTCCGAGTGGTTGGAGCCAAGATCTCTTTTCAAGTCTTTTTCCCCTATAGCCTTAAATGGCGCAATGGAAAAATTGCTAGAGCCGTTTCATGAACATTCAGGAGTGTCCGTCTCCGAAGATGAAAAAAATGTATACGTAGAAGCAGCATTACCTGGCATCACGCCTGAAGAGATTGAAATGAACTATGACAGAGGGATGCTATCGATTAAAGCCGACAAAAAGGAAGAAACGGAAGATAAAAAGAAAAAATTTTACAGAAAAGCCCATAAAAGCTTTTTCTACCAAGTTGCGGTCCCAGGAACATTTGATGAAACAAAGACTCCAGAAGCTATTTGTAAAAATGGAATTTTAAAAGTCGTTTTTGCAAAAAATAAGAATCTCTCTACAAAAAAACCGATTCTCATTAAAAAGGGATAATCCTTTTCAGCCCATATACTCTATGGGCTGAAATATAAAAAAAGAGGGCTATAATATGAAAATAGGTAACAATCCTTCAAACCCAAACAATCCCACACAAGAAAACTCTAAGCATGAAGATCTGAGTAAGCACGTACCTATTTGCTCCACAAACTCAGGAAAAGGCAACTTTTTAAATCGAGGATTGGAGGGACTGGAAGCAGAAAACAGTCAGCCCTCTCGAAAAATCTTTAACAAGACCCACTCCCTTAGTGACAAAAAATAACTATAACTTTACAATGCACAGAAGAGTCAAAGCAGAGCTCTTTGTTTCAATGTAATAACACATAACTATAGGGGCGTCGTTTCCCTTGGATAAGATCCATGGACATGGCGATTTACATACATGAATCTTTCTTTAGCCTTTATTCGAATATTTTTCTTTATCTTAAGTATCTTTTTTGTCACGACCTACATGGCTTCAGCGCCTACCGAGCCGGTAAATCATAATATTGCATGGGGAGTATTTCTAGGAGCCTTGCTAGGTTGCATCCTTATCGGATTCGATTTTCTTTTCAGAAGATTTAACCTTCGCTCCTTTAACATTGCTACACTTGGGCTTTTCATAGGGTACCTCATGGGAGAAGCCTTACTTTTAGTCTTTAATGCCATTATTGATATCGGCTCTTTAACCTTCCAACCTCACACTCTGGAAATCATTAAAATCTCCTTATTCCTTTTCGGCACCTATCTTGGAACGATCATGACATTAAAAACATCGGATGAACTCTATGTAAGCATCCCCTTTGTCAGATTCGCTCCTACGACACACAAAAAAAAGGATCTCATCTTAGATGGGTCTGCTATTGCCGATACGAGACTGATAGACCTTGTCAACACGGGGCTTTTAGATAGACAGTTGATTATTCCGAGGTTTTTAATCAAAGAGTCTTACGCTCAAACCGAAATCGGAGATGACAGCTCTCAAAGTAAAGCTAAAAAAATTCTAGATGTGATTAAAAAGCTTGAGACAACAGCTCACCTAGAACTTCGCTTCACCGAAACGGACTTTCCTGATATAAAAGATCTACAAAGCAAATTTATCCGCTTGGCAAGACTGCTTGATGCCAATATTTTATCGGCCGACTTATCAAAAATACAGACCTCTTCTTTAGAGGGAGTTAGGATTATCAACTTGCATTCTTTATCAAACGCTTTAAAACCTCTTAATCAAACGGGAGAATATATTCGTATCAAAGTACAAAGACACGGAAAAGAGCCAAGACAGGGAGTCGGGTACCTTGAAGACGGAACCATGGTTGTCATCAACGGTGGAGGCAAACACCTAGGAGACATCATAGACACTCGCGTCCTCTCCGTAAAACACACCTCTTCAGGTCGTATGATCTTTTGTAACGCTTGTGACGAAGCTGACCTTTCCGATGACTTTATCCAAGAGGCCTCGGATGAACAGAAGTAGCTCTCTTCCTATCAAAGGACTTGGTAACGATATTGTAGAAATTGAAAGAGTTCGCAAAAGTTACGATCATCACGGGCTTCGTTTTTTGACTCGTCTTTTCTCTATAAGAGAACAAGACTATTGCTTAAAATTTAAAGATCCCGTCCCTCATCTTGCTGCACGTTTTTCTGCTAAAGAAGCGATCGCTAAAGCCCTCGGAACAGGACTTGGAGAACATCTATCTTGGCTTGATATGGAAATCGTCAACGACCCTTTAGGAAAACCTTGCGTTATCTTCTCTGAGGCTCTTAAGGAAAAACTAAACGATCCTCTTGTCCTTATCTCGATCAGTCATTGTCAGCTCTACGTATCCACCTCCGCTATATGGGTCAATACGGACCAATAACTCAAAGAAGAGTGAACTTAAGAAAGTTCACTCTTTCTTTCATCAAAATAAAGAAAAAGGAAGATGATAAGAGATCTCTATCGTCTGTTGATCTTGAGGATAAGATCTTGCAAGGACTCTATAAGCATAAGAAAGACCCAGATCGCCCCAAAGAGAAAAACAATACCTGTATTGCAATCCTACATCTAAGGATCGATGAGCAACCTCTCCCCAACCGTGAAAGTTATGTATGTCTACTTTGATTTTAGGACCATACCCAAAGTAACCTTGCATAAAAGCTCGTATGACATGCGCATGGGATATCTTAGTTTCATAAACAGCCTCTACACGATCCCAAGCAGACCCATGGTTAGCAAGTCCTAAAAAACCCGCTACATACCCTCTACCCTTCCAGTCTTTTTCCTGGGTAAGCTCTTTCCCTAAAGAAACCATTACCTCGGTATTTAAGTAAGAAGAATAAGGAGAGTTGACATCCCGAACGGATCTTCCTCCAACCCCTCGCATATTAGCCCCAACGACCAGGCTAAGAAAATCGCCCGCTATATCATCAAGTAGGCTATACCTAGCTCCTACTGACGAACTCCTAAATCCATACAGTTGATAAGGGGTTCTAGCAAGCTCTATTTCCCACTCAAACTCCAAATCACTAGTTGCCGTGAAAGATACAGTCTCTCTTGTTAAGTAGCTTCTATAAGTATATGACGGCTGCTCTTTTGCCTGATCTATATACCTATAGTGACTATAGGAAACATCCGATTGTATGCTAAATTCATAAACATCTCCAAGCCAAGGACTTTGATCTAAAGAGTACAAACAGGTAGAGGCTAGACAAAAAACATAAAGTCGTTTCACGAAAATTCCTTATGAGAGAGCCATCTTTCAGCATCCAAAGCCGCCATACAGCCCGATCCTGCCGCCGTAACAGCTTGTCTATAGATATGGTCTTGCACATCTCCTGCAGCAAACACCCCCTCTATGCTTGTCCTAGTGGACCCTGCCTGCACTTGGATATAACCGTTAGACTCTAAGGCAACCTGCCCCCCTAGAAAGCTTGTATTGGGCGTATGGCCTATCGCGAAAAACACGCCACCCGCTTCTCTTGTCTGCTTTTCCTTCGTTTGTAGATTTTCTAAGATGACAGATCTTACGATATTATCTCCAAGAACCTGAGAAAGAACCGTATTCCATAAAACTTCTATCTTAGGATGATTTAAAGCTCTTTGTATCATCACTTTAGAGGCTCTTAATTCATCTCTTCGATGAACCAAAAAGACTTTTTTCCCAAATTTTGTCAAAAAGATAGCCTCTTCAATGGCGCTATCTCCTCCTCCGATCACATATAGGTCTTGGTTGCGAAAAATAGGAGCCGCACCGTCGCAGACGGCACAGGCCGTCACGCCCTTTTGCCAAAACTCCCCTTCTCCCGCTCCTAAGACATCAAGTCTTTTAGCTGTAGCTCCCGTTGCAATAATAACAGCCGAGCTTTCTAGGGTTGTTTTTGATCCTTTAATAAGGAAAGGAGAGGTTGAGAAATCGACGGAAAGAACATCTTCCGTAAGAAACGTTGTTCCCATTTTTGCAGCTTGCTCACGAAATTGCTGCATTAAATCGGGACCCAAAATTCCCTCGGGGAACCCAGGGTAATTTTCAACTTCCGTTGTGGTCATGAGCTGACCTCCTGAAGGACCCGAATAAAACCCTTCAAACATCACGGGCGATAAATTTGCTCTAGCCGCGTAGATACCAGCCGTATAGGCCGCAGGACCCGATCCAATAATAACTAATTTTACTAACTTCCGCTTATCCATGAAAAGACTCTTTTATAAGAAAATTCCCTCTTTTTTACCTGATCAAAAATTTATAGACCACAAAAGAGTGCGTTTTTTTAAAAAGAGCTTAGTTTTTTGAGTAAAACTGTCGATAGTTCAAAATAAACATATCAGAGTCATACATACCAAGTAAGGGAAAAATGATCTCCCCCTCCACAGCTAAAAGCAAGGGCTGCACCTGATCTTTGTATTTTCGACTCAAATAGTCTTCCTCGTCACTATCTTCAATGTTGATTGGCACAGGCGTTATCTCGGATTCCCCATATATCAAAGAAAGAAGCTCTAGACAAACAGACATCTCTTCTCCCCCAAAATAGGCTACGGGCAACTTTTTTGCATTCCCCATAAAATTCGGCTTTTTCATAACACCCTCAGAGTGAATAAATTATTATTACTTTATTAAGTTTTATTTCTAATATAAAAATCTTTCGTACTATATTATATCAAATAAAGCACTTATTTATCAAGATTTTATTTACAATTATCAGAAATATGATGTCAGGGAATTTATACCTTTAACACCACCTATTTGCCTTTTTGATCCAATGAACACACACAAACTTTGCCCTTCAGTGTGCCTCTTGAAATTTTGTAAAAATTTCTATTCCTTATAATTTCTAAATTTGTATGCTGTGACTCATGTCGATGCGCGAGGATATCGCGTTTTTGTAAAGCAAGTTCCTCATAGCGAAAGATCCGTACGGATAGGTCAAAAGTACCCCCCGAAGTTACTAATCGATAACCAGTAGGAATCTGGAGGATGTCAATGATTTCTCAAGCCTCCACACCCTCGATTTCAAATAAAGGGATAAGACTGCACCACAGTGAGGAAGAGGAAAATAGCTAGACTATAGTGTTACGCGTATTGCTATTTCTGCTATAACATATGCAAGATTGTTAGTCATATGCTCTACAATAGGAGCGGCTAGAGTGCCTGTTTTTTCGTACAGCAAGCCTTCCACAGGATTAAAAAGAATATTGAAAACCTGGTTTATATTATTTTCTGAGAGGTCGCCTAAATGGGCACAAGCAAATATTGTTCCAGAAAGAATCGCTGCACAAGAAGCTGAAGTAAGATATTGAAGTAAGGGTCTATTTTCAAGAACAGAACCGTCGAGAGTCGTGATCCCTTCTTGAAGTCCTTGGACACCCCTAATAAAATTATATACCACCCCCCGAAAAAAAATCTCTTCTAAAACGGGAACGACAATGACGGTAA
>JAZKAC010000065.1:14988-26871 GCA_040389325.1 Chlamydiota bacterium
CGACTCTATTAGTTAGATATGAATCTGTCATCGTACTCAAATTTAAATTCCTAGAAAACACAGCCGAAGCTAGGAGAAATATACTTCTTGCTAGAGGTAGTCTCTTTTGCCTAAATCCTTCCTTAGCACCTTCTACCCACGTTAGTTTTAATTCCGGCGTTATTATTTGAGATAAGAATGAAGCTGATTTGTTTTCCTCTGCAGTCTTTAGCAGCAAAGAGGAAATACGATCCTTCCATTCCTCCTTTTCCGTTTCGATGCGATTATTGTCGATGGCATGGAAAATAGTCCCCTCACTAGCCCAACGCAAGTCCTTTTTAGAAAGGAAACCCCTATAAGGGATTGTTTCTGGGTCGTTTATGTTGACAGTTCTCCAAAAAATGTTTGGATCTGGACTATTACTTGTTACATCTTCATTCACACCTCTCAAAGAAGAACAGATAAGATTATTCAGTATTATATGCATTAAAACCTCCATTATAAGCCTATATTGTATCATAATAAATTATTTAATTTCAATTTCATTTATGCGTATGTAGGCTAAAAACAAAAATTACATCAAGAAAAATTTATATAACTAGCAAGATGAGAGGACTCACAATTAATCTATTACGGGAATTTTTTTCTCATAAAAAATCAAACAGGGTAGAATGACTAATAAAGTCACCAAAACAACTATCGTTAAAGGATAAATTGTCGCGTTATAAAAAGTACTTACCAACCCAACCGTAAAGGCTGCGATCAGCAGTCTGATACTGGTGACTAAACTTGCCACCACTCCTTTAATTTCAGGCAAAAGCTCCATAGCCTCGGGAAAGTAAAGCCCAAAGACCCAGTTAGCTCCAAAAATATAAGGAAGAAAGCACCCTACGAGGAGGTAGGGATTTTGAGGAGTCAAAACACTTATAAACGTAAAAGCGCATGTGCCGAGGATGCACAAAATAAGTCCCGTTTTCTTTATGTGTTGACTACCAAAGGCTGCAAGCGCCCTTTTTAGACATAGTCCGCCTACTGTCCAGGTACAAAGAATGAGAACTTGAAAAAAGGGAGAAAAGTTTTTACTGATCCCGAACTCCGAAACAAATAAGAGACTCGTATAGGATAAAAAAGCAATATAGCCCGCAAAAAGAAGACTTGTAGCCAATGTGATCTGCCAAAAAGATGAATGAAAAAGAACTTGTTTAAAATCCTTTGCAATCGATGAAAGCTTAAAAGTAAGTCTTTTCTCAGGAAGAAGAGATTCCTTAAAAAAGAAAAGACATAAAAATAGACTCAAAAGAACAAATAAAGCAATCAATAAAAAGTTTGAACGAAACCCGTAGGTATAGTTTAAAAACCCTCCAACCATAGGAGCTACAGACATGATAATAGGAATTGCCATGTTAAGGCTATTTAAAGCTTGGACAGCTTTCTCTTTTTTAAAAGCATCAAAAATAATAGCCGTTCCTAAAGTAAAGCACCCTCCGCTTCCGAGCCCTTGAAAAACACGTCCTACGATCATCTGAGAAAAAGTTGCCGCAAAAATGGTTAGCACGCTTCCGAAAAGGAATAAAAACAAAGCAACCATCAAAGGTCTTTTTCTTCCGAAAGAATCCGAAATAGGTCCATAGAAAGGACCCGAGAGACAAATCCCGATAAAATTCCACGTCAAAAGCCCTTGAATAGCCCCCTCCGAAACGGAAAATGCTTTCATCATATCGGGAAAAGCTGGTAGGTAAATATCCGTTTCAATGCAAGCTGCGATGAAAATAACAGTAATGATAAATAAATATTTCAACTCTTCTTTGCGACTCATAATTATCCTTAAAAAGTAAGAGATCTATTTTGCTACTAAAAGTATTTTAATATCAACCGGATTCGGAAAAGACTTTTTCGGAAATCTTACTAAATAGACTGGCAGGCATTTAATTTTTTCACTTATAAATTCAACACTCTCTTGTAGGAAGTATGGCAATCTTATAATGTCTTGCCATTGCCCCATAAGAGGACTGAAAATCCGACTCATATCGATTTGACTTAATACTGGCAGATTCCGAGTTGTCTGGGCTGTCACATCAAAAAGAATATCACTATGTTTTTGATGAATCTCGTTAATGATTTTTCCAGCAATTTCTGGGCCTAAAGATGGGGGTGATTGTGCTCAATTTCAATCAAAGGTCTCTATTTTTCTTATTTTCTCTCTATATACATAGTGTATATAGAGAGTACAAACATTAGCAAATTTCTCGAAAGCAAGAACTGAAATCATCTGGAACATCTAAAATGTCGCAGTATTTTTTTTGATGTGACAGCCCACGTGTTGTCAGGTATCCAATAATTATATGAATACGTCAACTATTGGAATTCGTATTGTATCATCTTAGAAATTTAAACTTGAATAGATTTTTTTTCTTCTAATTTAAAAACTTTCTTCCCTAACTGCCATACCTTCAATTCTCCAAACGGAAGACTCTGCCCAACCCCCGACAAGCAAACAACTCGTAGAAGTCGCCGCCACAACAGAAGCTGATTTTGCAAACGAATATTGACGCATAATATTATTAAAAACTCGAGCCCCCAACTTAATTGAAGAACTTTGCAAAACAGGATGAATGCTATCAGAAAACTGCCCCAACCCGAGACTTAAAGATAAAGTCCCACTAGCAAGCATCATCTGTTGATACATCGGAGCGGGCAAGTCTACGGGCTTTTCCTCACAGCTCTTAATTTCTTTTTTATTTTTTTCTATTTTACCATCTTCCTCATCATCTTCAACTCCTCCATAACTTCCCATTTGAAACTGCTCTATACTTCTCACCCCCTCCTTACACAAAAGACTCAAAGCTAGCCCTGTCACACTATCTTTAGATAGCCCCGAGACCCCTTGAGAAGAGTCCCAAAGGCTCGCCACTGCAATCGCTAAAAAAAAGAACCCCTCCACAGCATAGAGGCGATAATTTTTTAGTTCCGTTCTTTACAGAGGTCGATAAAGCAGAAAGTAGAGCATCCTCCAAAACAGGACCCGCCTGCATCTTGTTTGCTGCAAAAACTAAAGCAGATATAGATGCAACAACTAAAATTAAAATTTTATGAACTAAATTTTATGAATATACAATAATTAAGACTTTCAATACGATATTATAATCGATTTACAGTAATTAAGTTTTTTTTGATGAATCCTATTCTAAGATCTTTTACACAACAATTAGGTAGAGCTCAAATAGCACCTAAAATCAATCATACTCTATATAATCTAGTACAAAAAAGATACCCTTTCTCAAGTTCCACCCCAAATCCATTAGCTTATGAGATGAAATCTCAGAATTCTTCCGGCGCTTATCTCCCTCCACTTACCGCTATTCTTGCACTCTTTTTTTATACACTACAAAATAAAACAGAAAATATAAAACAAGACCCAAAAACTAACAGAAGAAGCGAGCACCTCCCTTTAATAGGAAAAAACGATCCAATCTTTTCTTAAAAAAAAGAAACCTCTATCAAAAGACCCACCATTCAAGAAATAATCACTGAGGCTGAAAGTTTTTGCGAAGGGAGAAAAACCAGCAAAATTGATGTCACACGCACACACATCCCCTTTTTGTCTGATGCCATTCAATACAATTTTTCGACTCTTTTCCCTAAAGAAGACATTGCTATCCAAGACCCTCAAACACAACAAGACATTAAACAATTTAAAAAAGAAATGGATCATCGCATCCAAGCGAAAACAGTTACTTACGAATGGTGGGTTTGCTTCAACCAAAGACTCTCTATCTTGGCAACACCTTCTGAATATCGTCAGTCTATCAGAAACCCTAGACTACAGAACTTAATGACAAGCAACGACTGGAAAGATCATGATAGTACCGTTAAAACGGGAATCTTTTCTGAAGCGGGCTCTTCTTTTTTTTTATTTCCAACAACTTTAGGAAACATTTCTATTGATGATATGAATAAAATGTTTGCAACACAAGTGTGGGCTGTAGGATTGGTGAATAGACCCTTAATCGCGGACGGCAAACCCATGTGGCCTTACAAGTTTTTTGATCATGATATACAGCATCTTAACCTCCAACACCACACTTTTCGTTTTCATCACACAGAAAAGTCAAAGCTTATTTCCGCAAAAGAAAAATTTTTTCAAATGAGAGACTTTCTACAATCTTTAAGCCATCAAGACCCAAAAAAAATGATCCCTTTAATTAAATTACTAGACTTCATATTCTTTTCTCTACACCATGAAAACTACGCCGGATCTGAAGCCTTAGAATCATTTATTACATCACACTCCACACTACTGTCAAAATTTTTACAGTTTTTTCAATACGAATACGACCCCTTCCTCATCTCCCACGACCTACGGTATTTTCGAGTTTCCAAAGAAAACTTATTTCGAAATGATGGGTATGCTAAGGCACTATCCGATCCAAAAGAGTTAGGACTTCTTTCGCATGAAAAAATGTATACTTTTGGATTGCACCTACTCATTTCGCTCCTTTCCCCTGAAATAACCCCTTCTAGAATAACATTACAAAGCGATATTGATAAATTGCTTCAAAGATTCTCCCATTCTACCCAAAAAGAACAATCAGAGATTAATGAACCAATCACCGTCAGCTCCTATCAACACTATCCAAAAGTGAGTACATTTGTACTGGATAAGAGTCAGTTAGCTTTATACAATAAAATCGTGCAATCTATCAACAATCGAAGCATCTCCCGTAACGAAAACATTTTGATAGAAATCAAAAAAGACAATTCCAATTTAAAAACATTTATAAACTGTCAAACGATAGATAAAGTGATTGAATACTTTAATAACAACGACATCAAACTATCATCTTTAAAAATCGAGAGGATAATGAACTCTATAGACAGATCCTATCTAGAAGGATAGCAAAAACTAATTATTCTAATTAGAACACAAAGAAAAAGTTTTAGCCAAGCTAAAAGACTCACTACTCCATTTTCTTGCCGCTTCTAACCCTAAAAGCGGTAGAAACCCCCTCTCAAAGAGAAGCCTTAGAAAGATTGACTACAGAGCTTAACCTTTGGTGTTTTTTTGAATTTTAACGACCTTTTCAAATTAGGAGTTTAACCTCATTTTACTAAAAAATCTCCTTATGTAAGAAAACCTTTGGCAGATAAAGAATTTTCACTGCAAAAAAATAGATAACCAAGTAGAATAACCCCACACAAAAGCATGTTTTCCTGCTTATTTATGAGAGCTCATGAGAAGTATACGATTACAAAACCTTAAAAAAAAGATTCCAGAAGGGGTTATTTTAAATAATATTTCCTTACATATTCCAGCAGGAAAGTTTTTTGCCCTTCTAGGCCCTAGTGGCTGTGGCAAAACAACCTTACTTAGAGTGATTGCGGGGCTAGAATCAGCCGATTCGGGTTCTATTTTTTTAGATGATCAAGACATCACCCACCTCCCCATTCATCAACGCCCTATCAATATAGTTTTTCAAAACTATGCTCTTTTTCCCCATCTTAACGTTTTTGATAACGTAGCTTACAGCTTAAAAATTAAGAAGCTTCCGAAAAACGTCATCGAACAGAAGGTGATAAAAATACTTGAATCTTTCGACCTTGAAAATCACATCTACAAACCGACTTCTCAACTATCGGGAGGACAGCAACAAAGGGTTGCCCTAGCTAGAGCTATCGTTAACGAACCTAGAGTCCTTTTACTCGATGAACCCTTAGCTGCGTTAGATTTTAAACTTCGAGAAAAAATGCTCATCGAGTTGATTGAACTGCAAGATAAGCTAAAAACAACATTCATCTATGTTACGCATGACCAGTTTGAGGCGCTAACCGTCGCGGACCAAATGGCCATTATGAATAACCAAGGAGACATCGAACAAATAGGGACTCCTAAAGAGATCTATGAGTTTCCCATCTCTTCTTTTGTTGCGAACTTTGTCGGAACTACAAATATCTTACAAGGAACTCTTAGGAATCTAGATTCTCAACCCGAGCTTTTTATCCCTGACTTAGGATCGTTAGCTATATTCATTCCCCAAAGAAAAAAATGGATGAAAGAAAATGGAGATATCTTAATTAGCATTCGGCCCGAGAAGATCTTTATCTCTAAAAAACAGGCTCCTAACTTTTCCAACACCTTAAAAGCCACAGTAGAGTCGATTGTCTATCACGGGAGATCTACACAATATAATGTAATTTTACAAAACCACATGAAGCTTCAAGTGTTTGAGCAAAATGAAGAGCACTTCCCTCAAGAAGTCATCGATTATGACAATGAAGTTTATCTGCATTGGCAAAAAGAAAATGTGGTGATTTTAGAAAAATGAGACCTATCAAACCTAAATCTTCCGAATTTCCTTTCGCGGTAGGCATCCCCGCCATCTTATGGCAGCTCTTGTTTTTTTATCTTCCCCTATTCTTAATTGTCTGCACAAGTTTTATTGCCTTTTCAAGCAAAGGGCACATTCAAGGATTTACCTTCAGTAAAATCTTTTTCTTTTTCAACCCAACTTACATGCGCGTCATATTCTCCTCCGTTTTACTTGGGCTCGGGAATTCCATTCTTTGCTTTTGCATAGCCTATCCTCTTGCTTATTTTATGATCTTTCGCGCTCGTAAAATTAAAAATCTTCTCTTTTTTCTTTTGATCATCCCCTTTTGGACAAACTTCTTACTGCACGTCTATGCTTGGTTTTTTGTGCTGGAAAGAAATGGATTTTTAAACAACTTGTTAAAAACGATAGGTCTTATCCAAGAATCCATCCCTTTCATGAACTCTTTATTTGCCACAATGGTTATGATGGTGTACTACTATCTTCCCTTCATGGTTCTTCCTCTTTACTCTTCGCTAGAAAAGTTCGATTATAGATTGATTGAATCTTCGGTAGACTTAGGAGCTAGCTGGCTACAAACATTACGAAGGATCATCTTTCCTTTAACTCTAGGCGGTATCCGAGCAGGTTTTTTTCTTGTATACATCCCATCTTTCGGAGAGTTTGCCATCCCCGAGCTCATGGGTGGAGATAAGCAAATGTTTGTGGGAAGCGTCGTAGCTCGTTATATCCTCGGAGATCAAACGGGATCTTTAGGAGCTGCCTTTACTGTTCTTTCTTGTGCCATTCTCTCTTTTTCTGCCGTTTGCTTTTACTACCTTCTCAATAAGATTTTCATACCCAAAGGTTCTTATGCTGTTAAAAAGTAAAGGATCTAAACTCCTCCATTCCATCTTGGTATTATCCACCTACTGCTTTTTATATCTTCCCATCATCGTGCTACTCGTATTTTCTTTTAACTCGGAACGATTTCCCTCTCCTTGGACAAGCTTTTCTTGGAAGTGGTACGAAGAACTCTTTCATTCTCCTTACCTTTGGCATTCTTTTTTTAACTCCCTTTGCGTAGCTACCTTTTCTACTTTGATCAGTCTTCTTCTTGGCGTTTTTCTCATTTTCTATGTGACGCAAGGCGGAAAAATCAAAAAGTACCTTTTCCTCTACTACGGGAATCTTGTTGTCCCGGAAACCGTATTAGCCGTTGCCCTATTAGGTTTTTTCACATTGGTATCGATCCCCCTCGGTCTTGTCACATTGATCTTAGCTCATACTATTTTAGGTCTCGGTTTTGTTATCCCTATCATCTACGCACGTTACCTTGAGCTTGATAAGAAAATGATTGAAGCTTCTCTTGTACTTGGGGCTACACCCAAACAGACTTTTTTTAAAGTGACTCTCCCTTTACTTAGACCCTCTTTAATAGCAACAGGCTTACTCATCTTTATTATATCTTTTGATGACTTCATTTTATCTTATTTTTGTGCAGGCAGCTCTTCTCAAACCCTCTCCCTTTATATCCTTTCCATGTTAAGAACAGGTGTCTCTCCCGTGGTTAACGCTCTTTCAGCTATCTTACTTCTCTTAAGTAGCCTACTTGCCCTGATCTTTTTTTCCTTAAAAACAAAGGTGCGGCTATTTTAATGAAAAAAACACTCTTACGCCTTTTCATTACATCTTGCTGGCTCATGGGGATTTTCTTAGCCTTGTACTGGCCCAGGATCAATTTCTTTTCTTATAAAGATAACACCATCAATGTTTTTGCTTGGAGTGACATCCTACATCCCGACATTGTCGCCAAATTTGAAAAAGAGACGGGTATCAAAGTCAAATTCAACTACTACTCATCTAACGAAGAGCTGCTTGTCAAACTAAAAGCGACCAAAGGGGAAGGCTACGATCTCATCATACCTTCAGACTATGTATTAGAGCATTTGATCCAAGATAATCTCCTTAAAGATATAGATAAATCCAAGCTTCCCTTTTGGAATACGATCAACCCTCACCTGCTCAACCATTCTTTCGATCCGAATAATCTTTACTCCATCCCTTTTGAATGGGAGGTGTTTTTGTTTGTCGTCAATAAAGACTATTTCCAAAAACACCCCGCGCTCCCCAGTTGGAAACTTATTTTTGATCAAAGCAGCATCGGCTATAAAATTGCCATGAGCAATGATCCTATTGAAGCTACTCTTTTTGCAAGTTTCTATCTATTTGGACCAACGACCTCCTTAACCCCCTCTCAAATAACACAAGTCCAAGACCTCTTGATAGAACAAAGAAAATGGGTTGAAGTCTATGCAAGCTTTAGAGGAGACTACTTTCTTTCTACAGGTAGCTGCCAACTGGCTATTGCATCCAGCTCTTACCTTTGGAGAACTTTAAAGCTATTTCCCTCTATCGGTTTTATGATTCCGAAAGAAGGAACCTTCATCACTCTTGAAAGTCTTGCTATCCCAAGGTTAAGTAAAAAAGAAGCTCTTACTTATCAACTGATCAACTACCTTTTTCAAGAGGAGTCGGTTCGAGCTCACTTTGAAAGCTTTGCCTACTTCCCCTCTACCCTAAACTCCATTCCTAACCTACAATTAAATCCTGATGTCAAACGGCTACTTTTTTCTTCGGAAGAAGAATTTAAAAATTTTTATTTTATGCACGAGGTCATGTCTCAACAAAAAATAACGGATGTCTGGGTGGAAGTAAAATCCAAAAATTAATCTTTTTATAAAACTGAGGTTTTTATGTTATCAATCGACTTAAAAGGAAAAAAAGCCTTCATCGCCGGTATCGGTGATGATCAAGGTTACGGCTGGGCTATAGCTAAAGCTCTTGCAGAAGCGGGGGCCGAAATCATCATAGGAACCTGGACTCCCATTTTTAAAATATTCACTCAATCTTGGGCTGCAGGGAAGTTTGATGAATCAAGAAAGCTTTCTGACGGCACTTTAATGAATTACGCTAAGGTATATTCTTTAGATGCCGCTTATGATAAGTTGGAAGATGTCCCCGAAGAAATCAAAACCAACAAAAGATATATCGATGTAGAGGGTTACACCATTTCGGATGTAGCAGCTGCCGTCTATAAAGACTTTGGACATATCGATATCCTGGTGCACGCTTTAGCTAACGGCCCAGAAGTGAAAAAACCTCTTTTAGAGACATCAAGAGCGGGTTACCTAGCAGCTTCAAGCGCATCTTCTTACTCTTTTGTTAGTCTTTTAGCTCATTTTGGTCCTGGGATGAATCCAACGGGATCCGTTCTTTCCTTAACTTATATGGCTTCTGAAAGAGCGGTTCCAGGCTATGGCGGGGGTATGAGTTCTGCTAAAGCCGCTTTAGAAAGTGACACGAAGACACTTGCTTGGGAAGCCGGTCGTAAATGGAATCTCCGAGTGAATACCATCTCCGCGGGTCCTTTACGAAGTAGAGCTGCCCGAGCTATCGGTTTTATTGATAATATGATCGAATACTCCAAAGCCAACGCTCCCCTTGTTAAAGAGCTTGAGGCAGAAGAAATAGGCCATGCGGCAGCTTATCTACTCTCCCCTCTAGCCTCTGCCATCTCGGGATCGATCGTCTATGTAGATAACGGTCTTCACGCCATGGGACTTGCTGTTGATAGTCCTTCTTACCAAGGACTATCCTCTTAAACGTTCCCCGGGCTTTTTTTGAATGAATACAAAAAAAGCCCGGTATTATATTCCTATTAAGTTTATTCTATATCTCCGAAATGAATAAATTTAAGGATAAAAATGACTATCTTTTACATAACAGCTACAAACACCGATAGCAATTCTCAATCACAAAAATCTCTTTTTGAATTTCTTCCTTTAAAAAAATTAGATGAGAAAATCACAAGAGCAAAAGCTCACGTGGACCTCTTACAAGATAGTGCCTCCCATACAAAGAGCGGTAGCGCAGGTCGAGCGAAGAAAAGTCGGCTGGTTCAACAAATCACCTCTCATACGGCACGTATTGAAACATTGGAAAGAAGCAAAGTCAAGAAGTGTGATAAAAAAGTACAATTTTCAGGAAATAATACTTTTGAATTCTTGAAGTATAACAATATTCTTTATAAAAAAGACGATCTAATAAACGTTCTTTGGAGCAGCCAAGAGGAGGAAGAAAAATTCAAAACAACGGCATGGACAGAAGGTGCACTTGTTTCTGGAGTAGATCTTAAAAATAAGCCGGAAGATTTTAATCTTATTTGGAGAATAATTTCTTTAACTGATTTTCTCAATGAATAGTATCGAAAACTTAAACCTTAGTAACAATAGGATAGGCGATGCCAGAGCCGAAGCCATCTCTCAAATGCAAAACATCAAAACCTTAATTCTTTGGGGAAATACAATAAATAAATAAATTACTATTTTATATCATGTTATTATTTACTTAATTAATTAGAATTGCTAATTTAAAGCAATAAGGAGATGAAATAGTTCTATGAGTATAGGTCATAAAAATAACATAGCAAATTTAACTAATGAAGCCCTAAGGCTTAGCTTAGAGCTAAAAGACTACCCTACCACGGAACTCAAGACCGTAACCATTGAAAACTTCTTAAAAACCGTTAAACCGTTTCTTAACGAAATGGAATTGCAAGGACCTGTCAAAAAATTAAATGAAGCCATGCAACAATTGAGAATAAGTTGCAGCGAACACATACCGAACAAGGAACAAAGCAATCGGATTAAACAATTTATATCCCCTGTTAGAATGATTGACAACGTCATAAAAAGAGAAATTTTTTCATTTTTAAATCCAAGAGAACTTCGCAACATTTCCTCTTCTTCCTTATTAGATCCTTTTCAAGCAGCCGCAGACTTAGAAATGATCACCCGGCTTAACCAAGGGGTTTTACCTACAGAATTTAACCTGACAGAAAAGCCTTTGCTAGCTCTATTAAAAAGAACTGAAGGGAAAATCGTTGTTACTAAACTAGAATTAAGTTTTCTGCCTATTACAAATTTAATAGACATACTTAAATATTGTCCCCATATCGAAACTCTAATAGCAGAAGGTTGCGAACTCACTCCTTCCTTAGTAGCGCAACTAGCTTCTTTTCAAGATAAGCTCAAATCTTTAAAGAGTGTAAATCTTAAAAACAACAATCTAGGAGATGCTGAAGCTATAGCAATCTCCTCAATGCAAAATCTTACACACTTAAATCTTAGCCAAAATCGAATAGGCCCCGAGGGAGGTATAGCCATTTCTACAATGCCAAATCTTACACACTTAATTCTTAATGATGCCAATATAGGCGATAGAGGGGCCATAGCCATTTCCTCAATCCGGAATCTTTCAAAATTGGCTCTCAACAACAACGACATAGGCTCTAATGGAGCCATAGCCATCTCTACAATAGCAAATCTTAAAGACTTGAGTCTTACCTTCAATAAGATAACAGATGCGGGAGTCAAATCCATCTCTAGTAGACTAAATCTTAAACGCTTGAATCTTAAAGAAAACAATATAGGCGATGAGGGAGCTAAGGACATCTCTAAAATGAATAGCATTGTAAGCTTATAGTGCTTTTCATTTGACTTCATACCAGAATTTATTTTTCGAGATCGCCGCC
>JAZKAC010000066.1:0-7826 GCA_040389325.1 Chlamydiota bacterium
TTCACCTAAAGTTTGATTTTTTCCCTATGAGACTATTATTGACCCATAATTGTTGTCAATTCACTCAATTTGAGGGGATTGAGTGGATTGGATTCTAACTCGCTTTATTTTTTTACCGTTAGGATACAAAAACATTGTAATCCTTCCCCGCAGCCAAAGTCCGTAAGACCGTCTCCTGAGGTAGCTGTTATGCCAACTTGAGATAGGGCGATCTTTAATACATCCGCCGTCTTTTGACGCATTTCTAGATTGCGGGGCTCTAGTCTAGGTCTTTGGCCTTCTATGGAGATAGCTACATGTTCTATTTCCCAGGGGGCGAGCGATTGTAAGGCATGCTCTAAATAGACCTGACTATCCGTAATCCCATTTTTATGACAAAGCTCGATAGCGATCCCACCTAGGATTGGGACTCCCGAGATAGAGGTGATAGCATTGCAGATGGCATGGAAGACTACATCTCCATCCGAATCTGCTGCAAGTCCTGGGGTGTCTTCAAAAATAAGTCCGCCAATGATGCACGGTTTAGAAGATTCGGGAGAAAGAAATCGGTGGCTATCTTGTCCTAGGCCAACTTTGTAAGAAGGAAATGATGTCATGGTATGGAACTTAGGGGTTAAAGGGTTTTAATGGATTGATACTGCGTTTGAATTTGAAGCTCTTTCCCGTGTCTTTCTAAGGCTAGATGAATTAATCGATCGAGCAAATCTGCGTAGGAAAGACCGCTTATCTGCCATAATTTAGGATACATGCTGATTTTGGTAAATCCCGGGATCGTATTGATTTCATTGACAACGAGCCTGCCTGATTTTTGTAGAAAAAAGTCTACTCGAGCCATCCCTTCACAGCAAAGCACTTGAAATACTAAGACAGCCGTTTCTTGCACGTTCTTTAAGATAGCAGGATCTAGCTTAGCGGGGATTTCAAGTGTAGCTCCGTTATCATCCAGATATTTAGCTTCATAAGAATAAAATTCATGATGAGGAATGATTTCTCCTGGCAAAGAAGCTATAGGATGATCATTCCCAAGTACCGAGCATTCAATTTCTCGCCCTTCTATGTATTCTTCGAGTAATATTTTTTTATCGTATAAGAAGGCTTCTGTTACGGCTAAGGTAAAGTCTTCTTCTTTTTTTACTTTGGTAACGCCAACGGAGGATCCCGCATTAGCGGGTTTCACAAAAAAGGGAAGGCCTATTTTGTTGACGACTTCTTCGTAAGAAAAAAGATCTTTTTCAAAGCTTCTTAGTACAATGCCTTTTGCCGTATCGATGCCAGATTCTTTTAAAAGACGCTTTACGACGTCTTTATCCATCCCGATAGCGGATCCAAGAACGTCAGCTCCTACAAACGGGATATTAGCGATTTTTAACAATCCTTGAATCGTCCCGTCTTCTCCATAACTCCCATGCAATACAGGGAAGATGACATCCACGGATGTCGAAGATGTAGAGGTGGTGTGAAGAAAAGATCCCGAGCCTTCTTCGGTAGCTATAGCAACATTATTGGAAGGACCGTGAAGTTGTATCCGGTTAGGATCATGAGCGTGCATAAGGTACTCTAGAGGATCTTTTATGTGCCATGTTCCTGCTTTATCGATACCGATTAAAACAGGCTCGTATTTTTCTTTATCTAAAGCGTCGATGACATTTTTTGCAGAAAGAAGAGAGACCTCATGCTCGCATGACTTGCCTCCAAATAAAATACCTACTCTTAACTTTTTCAAGGAAGACTCCTGTGCAATATCTGTATATCCAGGTATACTCGTTTTCTTGGAAAAAAGTCCACAGGTACGCAAGATTTTTTATGGAACACTTACTTTTTATAAATCCTTTTTTTGAAGAAGAGCTTTTTTCTTCAGCAAGCTCTATTAAGGAGTACTTATCTAGGCATCTTGTTTATTTACAACTACACTATCTATCTTGTTTACTTGCTGAAGAGTCGGCTTTATTGGTGTTTTTGCCTGAAGAAGGCTATCTTGACCGAATAGAGCGTTTAGGGATAACTCCTCCTTCGATTATTCCCTTCAAAAGTCCTTTGCAAAAAAAATGTACCCTATCGTCTTGGGGGCCCTCGCTTTTATTGGCCAAGTGGGCAAAAGAGCAAGACTGTGTTTACAAGATCCCTAATTGGGATCTTGTAAAACGGGTGAACGGGAAGGACTTTTCCTTTGATCTTGGGCCTAAACTGCTAGGAGCGGAACTCCTTTCTTCCGAAGAGGAGATTATAAGATGGTATCATGCCGTAAAAGGTCCTAAGGTGTTAAAAACCTTGTATGGCGTCTCGGGAAGAGGGCATTGCATTATGTATAAAGAAAATGAAGAAGAAATAGCCTTGCAATTTTTTAGAAGGGAAAAAGCTAGGGCCTTTTCCGTTTTGGCAGAGCCTTGGGTGGAAAGGGTTCTAGACTTTAGCTCCCAGTGGTATATTGATGAGGGTGGGCTGATCTCTTACCTTGGATCGACTATCTGTGAAAATTCCCCTAGAGGAATTTACCGTAAAAGCCTAATAGGTCCCGTAGACCTGCTATTTAAAGAGAATCAAGAGTTTTTAGAAGAGCATCTTGCCTATGCTAAAAAGGCATTAGAGAAGATGCAGGCTTTAAGTTTTTTTGGACCTGTAGGGTTTGATGCGATGCTGTATAAGCATCCTCAAACGGATAAAGTTACTCTGCACCCTGTAGTGGAGATCAATGCCCGTAGAACTATGGGATGGGCTGCTTTAAGGCTTTATGAAAAACTTAAGTGGGATGGATTAGCTTCTTTTAGTTATGAGTTAAAAAAAACGGGAAGAGAAAGTTTTTTACCTCATTATGTTTATGGAGAGCAAAAAAGAGTTATTTCACTACCGGGGCAGTTAGTGATGGATCGAATCTATTAGGTAGGGAATTCGCTAGAGTCTAGAGTGTGAGCAAAAAAGTCGGTATCTTTTAAATCTTTGGTGATTTCAGGAATAACTGTTTTAGAGATGGGGTGGTGAGAAAATTTAATTTCGCAGAGGTAAAGATTTTTAAAGCGAGTTTGAATCATATAATCAACTTGCGTAAGATGTTGGAAAGTAAGAATCTTACGCAGATTAGTCTTTTTCCTTTTTGGCGTAAGTTGCTTTATGAATTAAGGCTGTTAGTATACGTCTGTGAGGTAACGTTTCGAGCTTCTTAAAGCTTTAAAATAGGCCTTGGTTTCTTCATCAGAGAAAGAGCCTTCTTGTTTTATTAGAGCTATAAGAGCAGCTTCTACGTCTTTAGCCATGTTTTGGGCATCACCACATACGTAAAAATAAGCACCTTCTTCTACCCATTGAAAGATCTCTTTTGAGTTAGCAAGTAAGGCGTGTTGCACATACTCTTTTTGCTCTTGATCTCTTGAAAAAGCGGTAGATAGGCGAAGTTTGCCTTCTTGTTGCCACGTTGTCCATAAATTTCCGTATAAAAAGTCACTAGCCTGGTATCTGCCTCCATAAAAGAGCCAATTTTTCCCAGTAGCTTCTTCTGCGATCCTTTCTTGTAAAAAGGCTCTATAAGGAGCTACCCCTGTTCCTGGGCCTATCATGATTATATTGGTTTTAGGATCATCAGGTAATTTGAAGTGTTTAGAGGGCTGGACGTAAAGGGAAACTTCCGTCTCTCCAGGTGTTGCTAGGTTGCAAAGAAAGTGACTTGCTACTCCATAGCGAGTTTCTTCCTTATAAGAATAAGAGGCTAAGGCTACAAGAAGATGTACTTCGTCCGAGTGTGTTTTTAAAGAAGAGCTGATGGAATAAAATCTTGGAAGTAGAGGGGCTAGGTGTTCTAAAAGGGGGTCGATAGAAGGGAGAGGCTCTTCTATGTGGGATAGAACTTCCATGAGATCGTTTTGTGCGATGAAATCAGTTAAGAAAGGCTTATTTTCGGGTTGGAGTAGATAAGAAAAATAGGTCTTCTTTTGAGGATTAATGGGAAGCTCCACTAGATGTCTTAGTAAGGAAGAGGTGATTTTAGACAGGTTAATTTTGGAGCTAAAAAAGGAAAATGCGCTCATTTCTAATGCAGACCTTGGGTCTATAAGCTTTTTTTCAGGATCGCATCCTAGAAAAGATAAAACTTGTGTAACAAATCCTGGGTCATTTTTTGGAAAGATGGCAAGAGAATCCCCTGGACGAAATTCAAGCTGAGTGTTTCCTATGTCTAAGCAAATGTGATAAGTTTCTTTAAGAGAGTCGGGTCCTGTTAAAACAATCTTTTCCTTGATTTTTGCTATGCAAGGGGTTGCTTTATTGTAAATGGGCTTTAAAACGGATAAATCAATCATAGACAAAAGCTCCCGAAAAAGGTAAATAAAGAAGATGTATCATGTTTAAAGGATTTTGCCTTTATGAAGATTGTCATATGTTTACTTACCTTTGTTTGTTTAGCTGGGTGTGCTCAGAGCGGTTACAGCCCTTCGTACATTATTTCCGATGCCTCTGAAGAAGTTTCTCATTCAACATCGGATGCAAAGGAACTATAACAGTTCCTTTGCGTCTTTTCTCATCCAAGCTTTAGTTAGAAGATCCATTTTTTTATTGGAGATCCCACCTAAAAACTCTATAGCTTGCAGTAGTCTGGCTCTTGTTCTATCTTTGCCTAAAATTTCTACGGAATCAAAAAGTGGAGGGCCTTGTTTTTTTCCTGTAAGGCTCGCATAGAGCATAGGGATAATTGCCTTTTTATAATGAAGTCCAAAGACCTCGGCAATATCTTTTGAAGCTTTTTCGATCCCCATCTTTCCCCAATCTTCTTGTTCATCAAGGCTCCAGATAATAGCTTGTAGAGCGTAGCTGACGATCTCTTTGGTTACATTAGAAGGGCAAAGAATCTCTTCCGTATAATGAAGATGATTGATGAAGAAAAAACCGCAAAGTTCCATGAATTCTGCAAATGTTTTAATTCGTGTGTGACAAAGAGGCATAAGTTTATTCATGGCCGCATCGTTAAATGCCCAATTTTTGATCCTATCCCATAGCTTGTCTTCGGGAATGGTCTTTATGAGGTACTGTTGGTTAAGCCAGTCAAGTTTACTAACGTCAAAGTAGGCTCCCGATACTCCGATTCTTGAAGGATCAAACTCTTTAATAATCTCTTCTCTTCCGTACATCTCTCGATCGCCTGTCATGCTATAACCCATTAAAGTCATGAAGTTGACAAAGGCTTCTGGCATGTATCCGCTATCTCTATAGTAGAAAATGGAAGTCGGATTACGTCTTTTAGATAGTTTTTTTCCGTCTTTGCCCAAAAGAAGGGGCATATGCATAAAGACGGGAGGAGTCCATCCAAAACTTTGGTAAAGCATGATATGCTTAGGTGTAGAGCTCATCCACTCATCTCCGCGGATGACGTGGGTGATTTCCATGAGATGATCATCGACAACGTTCGCTAGGTGATAAGTCGGAAATCCATCCGATTTAAGAAGAATTTGGTCATCTACATCTGCCCAAGGGCAGGAAATTCTACCTTTAATGCCGTCTTCGAAGACGCAATCGCCCGTTAAAGGGACTTTTAGTCTAACAACACAAGGTTGTCCGTCTGCTTCTCTTTTTTGGACTTCTTCTTGGCTTAAATTGCGATAGCGTCGATCGTAGCCTACTCGAGATCCAAGTTTAGCGGACATTTCTCTCATTTCAGCAAGCTCTTCTGGCGTGGCAAAACATTTATAGGCTTTGCCTTGATCTAATAATACTTGGCAATACTTCCTATAGATCTCCGTTCGTTCCGATTGTCTGTAAGGACCGAAAGGCCCTCCTACATCGGGACCCTCATCCCACTGAATCCCAGCCCATCTTAATGCTTCAAATATACTTGTCTCATATTCGGGTCTGGATCGAGTGCGATCAGTATCCTCGATACGTAAAATAAACTTTCCTTCAAAATGTCTAGCGAAAATCAAGTTGAAAAGTGCCATATAGGCTGTTCCTACGTGAGGATCTCCCGTAGGGGATGGAGCAATGCGAACGCGAACGGTCATAGATTGTCATTCCTTGTAATAAAGTAGAAACTAAGTATAAAGTTTCTTTGCGGTTAAAATCAAGTGTAATACGCTATGTAAAATGATTTTGTGTAAATATTTAATTTTATCTTTACAGGTTTAAGCTTGTCTTTTTTGAAGACATTAAAAATAGATTGCTTTGTAATTTTATCCTTGGATAGATTCCTTTTTATAGAAAACTTTTGTAGAGATTTTTTCGGCTTTAAAAAAAAGAGTATTTGGAGTGATAAATGAGTTTTTTTTGTGTATTGGCTATGTTAGTTGGTGAGCTTCCCGATAATTTGAATAATAGGGAATTGATGGGCAGTGAGCAAAGAACGATAGATTCTGGATTGGTCGACATTAAATTAATTTCTGCTAATATTCAAGTGGATCTTAAGTATGCGACGGCAGATAATTTTACAGGTCAGGTGGTTTATGATTTCCAAGATTGTTTTGTATCTAGGGAGGTCGCTTTAAGGTTGAGTGATGTTCAAGCGGAGCTTGAAATGATGGGGTTGGGGTTGAAGATTTGGGACGGATTTCGGCCCATGGCAGCACAGTGGAAATTTTGGGAATTAGTTCCTGATGAACGATATGTAAGTAATCCTCTTAAAGGTGGCAGGCACACAAGAGGCACTGCCGTAGATGTGACTTTAGTTACAAAGGATCATAAGGAATTGGTGATGCCATCCGCTTTTGATGATTTTAGTGAAAAAGCTCATAGAAATTATAAGGAAGGGTCTGAGGAGTCTTTAAAAAACTCTTTTTTACTGCAAGAGGTTATGGAAAGACATGGGTTTATCGGGATGCCTACTGAATGGTGGCATTTTGATTTAATCGGATGGGAGAGCTTTCCCCCTATAGATTAGGTTTTTAAGGCCTTCCTTAAGTTTTTAGCTTAAGGAAGGCCTTGCGGTAGAGTTATCCCGCCTCTGCCGTAAGGATCCCTTCTTCGGGGTTTTCAGAGGTCTCTGAAAGAAAAATTAAATCGGTCATAATATTTAATGTTTCTGTCAGCTGCAAATCATTTTGTCCAAAGGTTTCCAAAGCAGAACCTGCATCATCTTCTTTGGAAAGTTCTTTTAGGAAATTTTGATAGTTCTTATTAGAAGCTATCCGCTTTTCCGAGTTGGTTTTTAAAGTCTCTAGATAAGAATCATACTGAAAGACTTGACTTTGATGACTTACTTTATAGATTCGTTTGATTTGATTGCGAAGAAGAGGGGATACGTCCGTTAAATCATCTTGAAAGCCAGAATCGATTTGATCCGTTCCGACAGGAAATTTTGCATGCTTTTCTCCGATTTCCATCTGAGATAAAACGCCTGGCACTTGAATGTCTGCTTGAACTCCGACAAGTTGAGGGCTTTTGCCTGAAACTGTATAATATCTTCCACAAGTTACCTTGTATTCCCCTTTAGGGTTGACCTTGCCATAGTTAGCGGATTCTAAGGTGAAGGTTTGGAATGTTCCTTTTCCGAAGGTGTAGGGATCTCCTACAACGAGGGCTCTTCCGTATTCTTGGAGTGTTTGAGAAACGATTTCAGAAGCTGAAGCGCTTAATCGATTTGTTAAAACAAGCAAAGGTCCATCCCAGATTTTTTTCCCTTCTAAATTGCGAAGGTGCTCGATTTTCCCCGTGTTGTATTTGACGGACACGACAATCCCTTTAGAAATAAATAGTCCTGTTACGGCAACGGCCTGGTGTAAGACACCTCCTAGGTTTCCTCTTAGATCTAAGATGACCCCTTTAAGATTTTGTGTCTTTTTTAACTCATTAATAGCTTGGTAAAGATCCGAGGCAGAGGATGCTTTTTTATCTTCGTAAAAAGAAAAGAGATGGAA
>JAZKAC010000067.1:0-3662 GCA_040389325.1 Chlamydiota bacterium
CATTTACCAAGAAATAATCCCAAGAGCTCTTGCCTACACAAGACAAGAGGAAATTATGCAGGAAGGTGCTTGGCACCAAAAAAAAGATGGCCTATTGGATGTAGAAAAACTCTTAACGGAGTTTACTAAATTTTATCGAGAACATTCGGAAGCATGACTGGAAAGATTTGCTTATAAAGAATCGGATATAGCAAAAAGATTAGAGCTGATAGCGGACTATATGGATAAGTCGGGAACGGGAGAAGGTCATCTTGTAATTTTCAATCGAAAGAAAGAGAAATCTTGGGAAGAAAAAATTTATCATAAAACGGAAAAGGTATCTGGAAAAAGTATTGAAGTTTGGGGAATGTGAGGTTGCAGGTTAATCCGCAACCTCTCCAAGTTAGACAATCCAAAGAAGAAAGCTTTTTAGGTAATCCCCTTCCGGATGGTATAAGGAAATAGGATGATCTAAAGCATGAATATGAGTTTGTAGGATTTTCACCTCTCTTTTAGCTGCTGAAGCTGCTTGAAAAAGCACCTGTTTAAATAAAGAATCATCGATGAAGTAAGAGCAGGAACAAGTTAGAAGAAGAGTGTTTTTTTTACATCTTTCAAAGATACTTTGATTAAGTTGCTTATAGCCTCGACAAGCAGGCTCTACATCCGCTCTTTTTTTAGCAAAAGCGGGAGGATCCAAGATGATGAGGTCATAAGAAGAAAGGTCTTCTTCTTCTAAAAAAGTAAAAACATCTTCTCTTATGATGTGGTGTTTGTCTAAGGAAAAATCATTCAACTCCGTATTTTTCACAGCAAGTTCAACGGCTTTTAAACAGCTATCAACGCTTGTTACTTCTTTAGCTCCCCCTTTTAAAGCAAAAAGGGAAAAGCCTCCTGAATACGAGCAGCAGTTCAAAACAGACTTATCTTTAGAAAGCTCACCGATCTTTTTACGCATCTCTCTTTGATCCAAGAAAAAACCCGTTTTTTGCCCTTCCGTAATAGAGACTGAAAATAGGATCCCATTTTCTCTTACGGTGACATCGAATACCGTCTCCCCATATAAAAGTCCTTCCTTTTTTTCTAAGCCTTCTTGTAGACGAGAAGACGAATTGGACTTTTCGTAGATAGAAAGAGGAGATAGCTCTTTTATTATGGCGTCAACTACCAAAGATCGTAGCTTATCCATTCCAAGCGTGTTAATCTGTATAACGGCGATCTTATCGTAAAAGTCTACGATAAGCCCAGGAAGACCGTCTTCTTCCGCATTAACGCATCTAAAGCAGTTTGTTTCCGATCTATCGAATAAGCTTTTTCTAAAGGAAAAAGCTTCTCTGATTTTTTCTTGTATGATCTCTTCAATAGGTCTTTTTTCAAAAGATAGAATTCTTCCCGATAAGGAATTATCTATATTAAAATAGGCGGTAGCCAAGAACTCCCCTTCATGACTATATAAAGAAGCCGTGTCTCCCGAAGAAAACCCTTCGGGGAAGGATGCTATAGCCCCGGAAAAAATCCAAGGATGCCGATTTTGTTTGATAAATCTTTCTTTATCTTTTTTTAAAAAGACCTTTTTTTCCATTTTGATTACACAAGAGCTAGAGGTTTAGAGACAGGTTGTAGTTTTTTTAATTCGATAGGAGCTACTACTTTGCCTATAAGATCATAATCGGCAACTTCCGTGATCTCTACTTCATAGAGCTGTCCAAAAGCGGTCACCTTACGTCCGTCATTAATAATCACCTGTCCGTCGATTTCAGGACATTGACCGTAATGTCTGCCTCTCATCAGAAATCTTGACTCTGGATGATATCCTTCTACGATTACGGCTAGCTTTCTACCTATCCATTTCTTATTTCTCTTCTGAAGAGTTTCTAGCTGAGCCTTAGCAAGCATTTGATAACGTCGATCTTTGATCTCTTCCGAAATATGATCTGCATACTCTGCCGAAGCTGATTCCTTTTCCATAGAATAGGTAAAGATACCGATGTTATCTAAAGCGAACTCCTTAACAAAATCCATAAGCTCTTGAAACTGTTCTTCCGTTTCTCCCGGGAATCCTACCATTAAGCTTGTTCGGATCACGATATCTGGAATAGCATGTCGCAGTTTTTTGATAGTGTCTATTATTTGCTCTTTAGACGTCTTTCGCTTCATGGATTTTAGAATCACACTGTTGATATGTTGGATCGGCATATCTAAGTATCTACAGATCCTGGAGTCTTTTTGGATGATCGTAATAAGCTCATCCGTGATTTCATCGGGATATAAGTATAAAAGGCGAAGCCAAAAAGGACGATCCGTCTTGCACATCTCCTCGAGTAAAAGCTCCAAATTCTTTTTTTCTCGGGTATCTTTACCGAAATCTCCAAGATCTTGAGCAATCAAGATAATCTCATACGCTCCTTGATCTAAAAGAATGTTAAATTCTTTAACAACTTGCTCGATAGACTTGCTTTTTAAAGGGCCTTTAATTTTAGGGATAATACAAAAGGCACACTGTTTTGCGCATCCTTCTGCAATCTTAAGGTAGGCAAAGTGTTTTGGGGTAGAGACCTGTCTTGGGACTTCTCCAGATTGCAAATAGCTTCTGGCTGTCGTTATAGCCTCTCCCGCCTCGGGAGTTTCTATAGCTTCCAAGATCTTTTCCACATCTCCCGAGCCTAAATAATAATGTATATCCGAAAATCTGGAAGAAAGCTCTTGTTGATGCTTTTGCACCATACATCCTGCGATAACGAGCTTAGCGCCTGGTTTTTTTTCAAGGATTAACTGATCTATCGTATTGCAAGACTCTTCTCTTGAAGAAGCTAAAAAACCGCAAGTATTTACTACTAAAAAGTCAGCTTCTTCAGCCTTGGACGTTGCTTCATACCCAGCTCTTAACAAAATCCCTATCATCACTTCCGTATCTACAAGATTTCTTGCACACCCAAGACTTGTGAAGTGAATTTTATTCCCTTGTATCCTTTCCATCTCTTCGATCTCCATTTTTGGAAAAAAGCATACCTGAAAAGAACAATAAATTCTAGATAAGAAGCTTTTATTTTTTAAATTTGTAAAAATTTATTTAAATCATCTTAAAACGGCGAATCGAAATCTTGATAAATTATATGTAATAATGTAATTTAAAGAGTCGATTTAGTGAGGTGTTATGCTAATTTTGGATGCAATGGGTGTTTCTCTTTTGTTGTCTATAAAAACGCCTGAGAACTCAGAAAATAAATTAAATAAAAACACATGCGGATTAAAAAGAAAAATCTACTGTTTAAAAGAGGAGGAAAAATTCAGACCTAAACGTACCGTGCACTGGGACAAGATCTCCAGAATGACATTGATCCCCAACACCCAGGATTATAAAAACGCTAAACTCATAGATACCTTATACTGGAGTATAGAAGATCCGAATAGATTTAGACAAGAACGTGAAGAAGAAATTTTTGAATATATATGCAAAGAGGAAAAAAGCTGCAACCGTGTTATAACAAGAAAAGAAGCCATGACCGCTCTTTATCAACCTAATGCCTCAGAAGAAAAGCCATAATCGCTTCCGTTTTAAAATCTAAAAAGTGGTTTTTTTGACAAAAGCATGATAAACTACACGTCGCATGTAACAATATAATTTAAAAATTTGATTAATGGGGAACGTGACATTATGATAGATCTGATTTTGGCGGGTGCTT
>JAZKAC010000068.1:0-3824 GCA_040389325.1 Chlamydiota bacterium
TTGATTGACGAGTATGACACTCCTATTACCCACGCTTATCTCAACGGGTTTTATAATGAAATGATTGCGTTTATGCGTCAATTGCTTTCTGGGGCTTTAAAAGGCAACGAGCACCTGCATCGAGCTCTAATGACGGGAGTTGTAAGAACGACCAAAGACGGTATTCTATCAGGGCTTAATAATCCTGATATTTATACCATGCTCGATGCTGGATACTCCGATAAATTCGGATTTACCGAAGAAGAAATCGATGAGCTTTTATGTACTGTTGGTCATGGAGATAAAAAAGAGGAGATCAAGTCTTGGTATAATGGGTATGTCGTCGGAACAAAACACGCCGTTTCAACAAAAGTCTACAACCCTTGGTCCGTACTGCAATACATCAATAAGGATTGTATACCAGAAACCTATTGGGCTAATACGGGAAGCACGGAACTGTTAGAAAGACTCGTTTCAGAGTCTAGTGAAATAACACAAAGAGAATTGAAACTTTTGATTGAAGGTGGCTCACTAGAAAACAAACAAATCAATGAAGATGTTATATTACTTGATCTTGATAAGAAAAAAATCGAACCTTGGAGTTTCTTGTTTTTCGCTGGGTACCTAACGGCAAGCAAACACACTTTTCAAGATAATAGGCATTACTATACACTGACCATTCCCAATGAAGAGATAGCGGAACTCTATAAAAAATTAGTCCTCGAATCTATCGGAAAGAATTTCTCTTCGAATAACTTAAAAGAATTACTTGATTCTCTTGTCATCGGGAATATCAATATCTTCAACAAACTCTTAGAAGAATTTATCGCCGGTATGTGTAGCTTTCATGACTTACCGCAAGATGATCCGGAAAGAAGCCTCCACATGTTTGTACTTGGGCTTTTGGCTTCATTATCCGAAAGATACGTCATTAAATCTAATTTGGAGTCAGGAGAGGGTCGATATGACATTGCTATGTATCCGAAAAGAGAAGGAGACTTAGCCGTTCTTATCGAATTCAAAAAAGGGAAAGATCTCAAGCTAGAGAAGTTAGCAGAAAAAGCCTTAAAGCAAATTACATCGAATAAGTATGAGTCTTCTTTCAAAGACTTCGGCTACAAAGGGAAAATTCTCTGTTACGGGGTTGCCACTTTTAAAAAATCGGTGATCGCCAAAATGGGATCTATCTCACTTAAATAGCTAAAAGCCCGAAACAAATTTTAAAAACCTTGTTAGCACTTGTGTTCGTCCACGGAATTTAGCTTTCAAGGCTGCAAGAAAATGGCACTGTTTAACCTAGTCACTTATTTTTTGTTCACTTTCTCATTATATAAGGCAATTCCAGTCTTGGTTAAAGTAAATTCTACACTTTTATTTACAGCCTGCGTTGTTTCATTAGCAAAACAGATCAATGTGAATTTTTCATTTTCTTTATGGTACACAATAATCTTTTCATTTTCTTTTGTAGGCTGCAATACGTAGAAAGATTTATCTTTCGGTGCCTCAATCTTCACCGTATTTACTGTGAAACCAAGTTTTATAAAAAAATCATCAACTGTTTTAGCTGCAAGAGTTTTGCATGCAAGAAGAGTTTGAGAATCGAAGGTGAACATCTTATCAAGACCGCTATTACTATAGTCAAGTTTTTCTATTTTTTCTATATTTGCTAATTTCGTCCCATCGTTGAGAACAAAGGTCTCCCACTCCCCCTCACCTCCTTCGCTCTTTATATTTTCATATTTAGCTAAAGGGCCTGGTTTCGATCCAAAAATAGAGCCTATCCCCGCATCCAATAGAGCCACAATGCTTCCTATAACGGGTATGTACTCTAAAGTGCCCACTATCTTATGATAAGAGCGCTCTACAAATTCCAGTCGATGATCCGAAGCTCCCTTAGACATCTCCCAATGCCTATGTCCATAGGCGCCACCCGTAAATATATGACCTAATGCAATTCCCTTTAGGCTTTTATTCAGTCCATATCCCCCTGAGCCCCTTCAAGAGAATTCCAATTTACCCAGGGCTTACTAAAGATTCCACCATCGCTTGAATCAGACCTTGCTCTCGATCTTGAATCGTCTGGAGGGGGGTAAAGTTCTGTAACGAAAACCTTGCATTATCAAGCCAACCCATATCTTCCTCACAATAAATTTATTTACATATAATTTATATATACATAAATAACTCATTATTACAAAATAAATTTTAAATATAATTTCAAAAGCTCATTGGATTTTCATAAAAATAGATCATTTTTTAATCACATTACGACTTCGCTTAAGCAGCTTTTCTATCTTGCATAAATTTAAAGAGAATTTAGCCTTTTTATAGGTCACGCCACAGAAGATTTTGGCGAAAAGAATAACTCAATTTCTATTAGATTTTGCAGCAGCCGATAAAATCTATCGCAATTACGCTTAAAGCAGATAATTTTAACTTAAAAGTTTTGATTCTGCGGTAATCGTAAAAAAACTGGTTTTACCCGTCTCTTTTGCAGTCTTACGCGCAAAGTTAATACCTAAAAGACGAATAGTTTTTCCAGCTTCGAGAAAAGGCTGATAATATTCTTTCTCTTCGATCTGCTTTAGTGCATTTTTCGCTGATTTGTTGAATTTGATTTCAACAACATAGATGATTTTAGAGAACTCAAGAACAAGGTCCATAGACCCGTCCGCCGTGGCATGCTCTGCCAAAACCTTCATTCCACAAGCCTGAAATGCTACGATCAAAAGAGCATGATAAAACTTCTCCTTAGAAATATGTAGCTTAGATGGAACATGAGAGCATAGCATTTTCAAAAGTGATATTACTTTCGGAATCTCTTCATGAGCAAGAGCTATGGCCAAGTCATTCGAAAATATAGAAATCTCATTCAAATCCAACTCAAGTAGAATATTCAGCATATGCCTTTGCAAAGCGGCTTGAACTTCTAAGTTAGGAAATCCAAGAGTGTAGATCCCCTCCGAAAAGCTTTTGAGGGTGAGGTATCCCGTTTGCAACATCAGAGCTGGAAGAGAAATAGCATTCACATCAAAATATTTAGGCTCCATCTTACTAACTCTAAATTCTTCCATTTGAAAAATACTGAAATTTTTCTTAGCGTACTCTCTTTTAAGAATCTCTATCAAAAAAGAAGGCGTTCCCGAATCAAACCAAAAGTTTTCTAACTCACCACTATCCAAAGCACTTATAAAAGAAAAAGGATTATACACGGCAGGGGCATCTTCCGCAAACCGATATCCATTATACATTTTTTTAAGCTCAACCTTTAGATCGGCAAGAGACATGTTTTTTTTCTTCGCAATCTTTTCTAAATAAGGGATAAAGTAGATATCAATATCTTCTTCCGTATAACCGCAGAGACCAGCATATTCAGGACGTCTTGAAAGATCTTTCGGATGACTTAACCCAGAAAAGAGGCCTGCTTTAGCAAATGCCGTTACTCCCGTGAGAAAAAGAAAATGTATGTATTCTCCCAAACTCTTAACCGTGACAAAAAAACTTTGAACAACACTTAACACTTCATTTAACTGAAGACCGTGCAGTGTTGTCAAGATCGCATGATCGTACTCATCTATCAAGATAGCCACTTTTTCAAACTTAACAAATAGAGCTCGGACAAGCGTTTTTAAGGCATCATTTGGGCTAGAAGAAGAAAGATCAATAGATAGTCCGTATTCAGTTGCTATATTAGCCAAGTCTCGACAAAGAGAAGTCTTTACGGTAGCCGCATCCGTACTGTCCAAGGAAGAAAAATCCAGGTGGATCACTCCATAAACAGGCCATTCATAACCACTCTTTGCAATCCAAAGCCCTTCAAACAATTCTTTTCTTCCTAGGAGAAT
>JAZKAC010000069.1:0-2206 GCA_040389325.1 Chlamydiota bacterium
CTGTTTTAAGGTCAACCCAAGGAAGAATGTGATTTCTTATAAATTGCTCGGCATCGGGATCAGGCACTATATCGCTGGTAACTCTTTGAGCTCTTGTTATAGGATCGGTTTTTGATTTTTTAAGCCAATTTTCTATTTCGGCTCGACGATAACGTTGTGGAGAATTAGCTGTACCTGCTCTAGTCAAGAATACTGCATCGGAACCTACTAAATCACAACTAATGCCGCATACATAATCCCTAAGCTTATTATCAGTCTCAAGAGCCGTTTTCAGCTCATTATTTTTATCGATATCCGATTCTCTTATAACGGACCTTAACGTCCCTTTAGCCAAGGCTGAAGCTAAAGCTTTTTCATGAGGAAGATTTTCCGATAACCCTTTAAGGTAAAAACCTTCTACTGCTGCTATAAGGGATTGAGCGCCCTCCGCTGATAGCCTGGGCAGCATCTCCTGACAAAGCTCTCTACAAGCTTTTAGACTTTTAAGTTGCTCGACTTTTTCTGCAACCATCCCTTCCATCTTACTTTTTAAGGACCCCATAGCAATGGTATTTACAAGATTAGACTGGGTCATCATGTTCTTAAGCGTCACTACCCTGTTTATTAGTTTCACTTCTCCTTCGGGAATCTGCATAGACTCAATGGGGTCTCCAGCTAGGAGCTTCTCCATGATTCCTGTCACTTTTTCTACATCCTTAGGTGTTTTTATAGGAATATTTAGATCTTGCGCAAAGGTATTTAACAGGCTTACTTCGCTAGAAGGATCAAATATCGGAACCATAAAATAACACCTCCAAACAAACATATACACAAAACACTAAATTAAACAGGAGAAGGGAATTTTAGCAAGTAGCGTGTATATCTAAGCTCCCCCGTTTTTACTAAAGCTCCCTTCTCAACCAAATCGGCTAAATCGCGTGTTGCCGTAGCTCTTGACCCTTTTGAAATTGCGATGTATTTTTCCGCGCTAAGGCCCCCTATAAAGCCAGTTGGGCCTTCCTCAAACATCCTAAGCAAAACTTTCTCCTGCCTCAGGTTGAGTTGCCCTGAAAGAGCTCTTAACATCTTTGTTTTTTGAATGATAAAATTTAAAAAGAGCATAGAGTCATTTTGCGCCTGTAATATTCTTTCCGCAAAAAAATCTACCCAATCCGACACTTCCAAAGTTAGATTACACTTACCAAGTTCTAAGTAATATTCTTTTTTCTTTTTTTCTATGGATTTAGAAACCGCAATCAATACCGGCTGCCCAACGCCTTGAGAAAGAATTTTTTCAACCAAGATACGTCCTATCCTTCCATTTCCATCTTCAAAAGGATGGATGCTTTCAAAATAAACATGAGCTATTGCAGCTCTTTCTAAAATAGGCTCTTTGCAAGAAGAGTTAAACCAATCGATAAATAAGGCCATTTCATGAGGAACATTCTTGGAAGGAGGCGCCTCAAAAAACACCCTAGGAGCATCCAAACGAGAAGAAACTATCTGCATAAGCTCTACGTGCGTACGATATTTCCCAACATCTTCAAGCTTGGAACAATCTTTAAATAGCATAGAATGCCATTCCAAGAGCATCTCATTAGTAAGAGGCTCATCAAAGGTTTCATATACACTGCAAAGAAGCTTCCCCATCCCTAACTCTTTTTTAGCTCCCTCTTTTACCTCGGCATGTAAACCAAAATGCCGCTTAATAGAAGATTGCAAACTCTCCCTCTCAAGAATTTCTCC
This sequence comes from Chlamydiota bacterium, assembly GCA_040389325.1. Taxonomy (GTDB): domain Bacteria; phylum Chlamydiota; class Chlamydiia; order Chlamydiales; family Rhabdochlamydiaceae; genus CAIJXB01. The sequence continues at coordinate 1,726 of JAZKAC010000069.1, forward strand.
TTCAATCTTAGAGCTCTCCATCCCCTCAACACTTAAAATCTCTATAATAAATTGATTTCTCTCTTCTTTGGTTATATTCTTTAAAAAAGCAAATGAGCCCCCGGAACCCACTAGAAATTGTCTTTCTTTTTGAGTTGTTCGACAGGAATCATAAGTAAACTTAGGCCAACCGGGCAACTGCCAATTCCACGCCATGAGCTATACACCTTGGTTCTATAACTCAATTATATAGCATAACGTGAGTTATAGAACAAGTTTCTATAGCTCACGTTATTATTAAAAAAGACATGCCCCAAATCGAAGCAAAATAACTATTTAAAACTAAAACACTTAAGAGGTAAGTGATTTTTTTGTTTATGATAATCAACTCTGAAAAGATCGGAAGAAAATCATCTTGCTTCGACTCCGTATATTTCCCCTTGCACTTCTTTCATTTTTTCGATAGATTCACACCTCTATTCTAATTAAAGTTTTACATTAA
>JAZKAC010000069.1:2216-13615 GCA_040389325.1 Chlamydiota bacterium
CGAGGAAAAATGTAAAGATCCAAATTACAAATTTGAAATAAGCCATTTTTTTTAAGATTCAAAAAAAAACACTTATCGAGCATCATCTAATGGATACAGACAGATGTGTGCGCGATGATGTAAAGGCTGTTGCTTTAAATGCCATACGACTTGCAAATGACAGAGTCTATTTTATCGACCCAACTCAATTTCAATTGCCCTAAATCTCTTTTCTCTAGTCCGAAAAAAACTCCGAAGTCTATACTGCGATTAACCTTTTTAGCTATAGGCAGGTTTTTTGTCAACTACCCCACCCTAAAGGGTGAGGCTTGGGGGAATCTCAAGCCCTATGTTGACCAGCCGTAGTCCCGTGAGGGACTACGTTACTGACGAATGTATAGTTACCATGGGATGCCGCCCCAGTCTCATGCTCTAAGACTTGTGTTTAAACACGCAGAAGGGTTAAGCGCGTGATGCAAGTACGTAAACCGTCGGATAACATTGGCGAGGGGAACTTTACCCGGGTAACCGGAGATGGCGAGTAATCGCCAAGGGGGAGCAATCCCCCTTTTTTTTAACAATTTAATAGAGGAGCAGCGCTTCCTCCCCGTCCTGAAGGACGAGGTTTCCGCGCTGTCAACAGGATGAATAAAAAAAAGAAAAAGCATCTTACCCTTCTGTTTCTTTGCGCAGCCTTCGGCTTACTGGGAGCTCATCGTTTCTATAAGGGAAAGAATGTAACGGGAACTATCATGCTGCTTACCTTGGGAGGTATTGGAGTCTGGTATCTAGTGGACTTAAGTATGATCTTAATGGGGAAATTTTCGGATAAGAAGAAAAAGAAGAAGACGCTTACAAAAAAAGCGGCTTATTCCTAAAGCAAAAGCGGCTTTAGAGCCGCTTTTGTATTACATAAGTAGTATAGCAAATACGAATGCAAAAATAGAAAATGACTCCACAATTCCGGGAGCTATAAAACACTTACCTAAAATAGAAGGTTGCTTAGCAGCTGCTTGAACACCTGTAGCAGCACACATACCTTGATAGATCGAAGAAAGCATAAGAGCTAGCCCTATAGAAAGACCGATTCCTATAGCTGACATAGGTGTTAGCGCTCCCGTGGCAAGCTTTCCTTTCATCAAAATCATCAACACGAATCCGTAAATGGACTGTGAAGAGGCCATGGCCGACATCGCAATAAAGGCTCCATGATTCTCTTCTACACGGCTCATAACCCCTTGGCAAGCCATCCCTGCAATCCCACATCCTATGGAACTTCCTATACAGCCTAAACCTAACACTAAAGCCGGCCCAACCATTGCATAATCCATACTCTATTTCTCCTTTTTGAATTACTCTTCTTTTGATCTCAATATTCTTAGGGGATTAAAAAGCCGTCCGCCCCCTTCAAAAGAATACCGGTACCACTCAATAAAATTTAAACGAAGGCCGTGAATCGTTCCCGACATCACACCTAAGGAAATGTTTGTTAGATGCCCGGCTAGAATCACTAAAAACCCGCCAAATATCCCAACTGTTTCTCCCATATCATTAAACGTCGCTGCCATAATGGAACTTGCTAAAGCAAGAGCATATAGACGAAGATAAGAAAGAACGTCCGCACTGATCTGGATGACATTCATCACCTCTAAGATCCCCTTCCACCCTCTTTGAACCAAAGCGAGCAAAACGGCTAATCCAAAACCGCCATATATCAATTGCTCTCCAAGGATATTAGCTGAAGTCTTATCTATCAGTCCTAGGAAATTTGCAAGCGTCGTAGCATTGATCATCTTTGGGAAAAAAAGATAAGAGCCTACTAAAAAGCACACCCAACCGATGCCCGTTAAGTTGCGTCTCACATACCGTAAAAGACCACAAGAAATATGGACAATTCCTATAATCAAGGTAAGATCGAGCAAAATATTATCTGCAAATTCTTTTCCTGCAGCAGGAGATGCCTCTAAGAACTCTTGTGCGGTCTTAGCCGTTCCGGCAGAGGGGCTAAATCCCACATATTCTTGGTACACATCATCTTTTTGCTGCATGTGATACTCAGCCTTCTTCTCTACTAAATATGTAAAGGGGGCGATCTTTTTTAAAGGGTTGTTGGATTTAAGATCTATCCCAAAAAAAGAACTTGTGACAACACCCCAGATAACAATAGCTGTGGATAACGTAAGAAATAAACGAAATAGCCTTTTTCCAGACCCATGAAATGTTTTCCACTTCCACTTTAAATAAACGGCCATCATCAGGAAAACAAGACCATATCCCGCATCCGATATAATAATAGCAAAAAATAAAGCAAAAGACCAAAAGACCCAGCCTGACGGATCTTTATCCGTGATGGATGGAATATCATAAAAACGAACAAGATCTTCTCCCGATCTAGCCAATCCCGTATTTTCCATTGCAGTAGGGATGCGATCTTCTTCTTCGATAGCTACTTTCTCACAATAAACAGCCAGTCCTTCTAATAAAGGCATCATCCCATTAACCTTAGAGTCGGGGATCCAAGCCTCTACTGAGAAAACGGACGAATCCGCTAAAGGAGCTCTCGCATCTTCTTTAGCTTTTTCTAGAAAATAGCTATTAAGTCTGCTAACTAACTCTTCTTTGAAGGCATTCAAGTAACAGCCTATTTGCCGAAGCTCTTTTTCCATAGAGTGGACTGAGTCCACGATAGAGGAGATCTTGGCCATCACATCCCCTAAAGAGTGCTCAAAACGCATTTCAGCTAGCATGGGATAATTTTTGATCCTAGGATTGATCGCTATAAAATAATCTAAGTCATTTTCCATTCCCACATAGATCAGATCTTCATTCATAAGAAGATCTGCAGCCCTGCCCGATTTCGCAGAAAATAGCTGTATCTTACAATGACCTTTTTCTTCGATGTACTTTAGATCTTCTAATGAAAAGTCTCCATAGGGAGCAATCCTGGCCTTTTCAACTTCCCATACCCTTTTTTCTTCTTGAGAACGATCTATCTTATCTCTAAGCTCTAACGTTCGAGCGGCTAAGGTAGAAGCTTCTTCCGAAGTAAGAAGCTTCTCGCTTTGCTCTTTGATGAGCAGGGTTTTTAAAATTTTTATGGAGGAGATGATAGTTTGAATCGATTCCGGCAGGTGCTTTAACGATTTGCGCTCAGAAATAAACTCAATAAAACCTTGACTTTGCGCCCTTTCATAAAAAAGATCCAAATCTTCTTTGACACCCAAAATAAGATATTTTTGTACTTTAGTTATCATGCAGCGCCCGTTCTAGAATTTTCTTTTTTGATACTTTAGCTTGAGATACGGCAGCTAGCTGCTGGTCTCCTAAAAATATTTTAATTCTTTTCATGTTTTCTTTAGCTCTAGGGATAGAGATCTTTTCAAATAAATTCACTCGAATCGACACATCACGAAGCTCTTTTTCCAAGGCTGCCTTTTTTCGCTCTCCAATAACAACCTTTTCTTGAGAAATAATCATAGCACGCATCTCTTCCATAGCGGATTCATACCAAACTGGCGTATCAAATAGAGAGTATGTCGGCTCGGCAAATGTAACCTCTTGAAAGACGGGAACTTCTACTCCAGCAATATTTTCAGACGTTGTTTTTACTCCCTGAACCGATATGGAAGAAAAAAAACCGCCGCTATTTCTTTCCGAAAATAGAGCCGCGTTATTTCGCAAGACTTCCCGATTCATGGTAAATTCCTTACGCAGTTGCAATATCTCTAAAGCACTTTGATTTACTTCCGCTTGAAGAAGCGCTTTTTTGAGCTGCAAAGTAGGTAAATACTTTTGCAGCTGAGCTAGCTTAACCTGCTGAAGTCTTAACTCCGTTTTTGTGAGCTTTAGTTGGGCCATCGATTAGGTCCTATCCTACCATTAAGAGTTTGTATGCCAATATTTATCTACAAGCTTTTGCTTAATCCCTACTTCATGCTTATCAAAGCATTCGGCAAGAGTTTTCCATCCGAGATCTAAAGCCTCTTCCAGAGTGTAGTTTACTTCCAAATTCATCATTCTTTCTTCAAAAAGAATTCCGTACTGAAGCAACTTTTCATCCCATTTAGAAAGCTTAAACCCCATACTTTGTCTTTCTTTAGCTTTCTTGGAATCCGCATACAGCCTAATCTGAGCATTAGCTAGGTCTCCATGATCTTCTCTTGTTGCAGATCCGATCACCTGTTGTTTCAGCCTAGATAACGAACCAAAAGGATCGATACGGCCTCCATGGAGGTAAAACTGCCCTTCCGTAATATATCCCGTGTTATCTGGAATAGGATGGGTAACATCTCCACCTGGCATCGTTGTCACGGAAATGATAGTAATGGAACCGCTACCGTCAATGGCAACCGCCTTTTCATATCGAGAGGCTAGATCGGAATATAAAGATCCCGGATACCCTCTATTAGACGGCACCTGATCCATGGAGATAAGGAGTTCTTTGATTGCATCCGCAAAGGCTGTCATATCCGTTAAAAGAACCAAGACATCCTTACCTTCTATAGCAAATTTTTCTGCGCAAGCAAGTGCCATGTCGGGAACGAGAATACACTCCACTATAGGATCTGTTGCCTTATGAATAAACATCACCGTCTTTTCTAAAGAGCCCGACTTTTCCGCGTTATCGATAAAAGCTTGGTAATCATCGAATCTAAGTCCCATTCCCCCAATAATGACAATATCGGCATTCGTCTGATTGGCTATTCTCATTAAAAGAGCATTGTAAGGCTCTCCCGCAATCGAAAAAATAGGGATTTTTTGTGATTTAACAAGGCAATTAAAGACATCGATCATAGGGATGTTAGTTCTAACGAGATCTTTAGGGACGCTTCGCTTCACTGGATTAAAAGAAGGAGTTCCAATATCTATCTTCTCCCCTAAAATCCGAGGCCCCATATCAATAGGCTCTCCCGCTCCGTTAAATCTTCGACCTAAGATCGTTTCGTTGCAAATCACCTGCATTTGCGTACCTAAAAACACCACTTTATCATTCGTGGAGATACCGCGAGTATTTTCAAAAGCCTGTAAAGTAACCTTTTCCTCTTCGATTCGAAGAACGGAGGCATATAAACTCGTCCCATCTTTTCTTTCAATCGTAGCAAGCTCTCCCAAGCGAATGTTTTTACCCATCACCGTAACGAGATTACCTCTCATGTCTACAATTTTGTCGTATACTTTCCTCATGATTTCACTCTAGCTTTGTCAATGTTTTGTTCGATTTGCTTAAATAGTTGATTATATTCATCGGAACGAAAAGAAGTGAAATTCATATTCTTAACTTCATTTTGCAATTCAAGAAAATAATTCCTTACTTCGTCTTGTGAATTGAAAGAAAGATCCGCATCAAAAATGGATTGTATCAGTTCAAAAAGAGGAATTTGTCTTTCTAGAGGACTGTAACAGTCTTCTTTATCAAAAGCGTTTTGCTGCAAATAAGAAAACTCGTAGAGCTCCGATTTTAGAAAAACGATCATATCTTGAATAGAAGTCCCCTCTTCTCCAACAACCTCCATTCTCTTGCCGATTTCATCCCCTTCTTTCAAGAAAGTTAAGGACTCCTCAACCTTCTTTCCCCATCCAGGTACTTTCTTTCCAAGATCGGCTTCTATTTCAGGTAAGTACTTAGTCCAGGAAATCAAAGGATCTACGGCAGGGTATCTTCTGGCATCGGACCTCTCTCTAGATAACCCGTGAAAAGCTCCGACAACCGATAAAGTCGCCTGCGTCACAGGCTCTTCAAAGTTTCCGCCCGCAGGAGAAACGGCTCCTCCGATTGTCAAAGAACCCCTCTTGCCGTTAGCTAACTCAACCACACCCGATCTTTCATAAAAGGCTGCGATACGAGAGGCTAAATAAGCCGGAAACGCTTCATCGCCTGGAATTTCTTCTAAACGTCCCGACATTTCTCTCATGGCCTGAGCCCATCTTGAGGTGGAGTCTGCAAGTAAAAGAACATCTAACCCCATTTGCCTGTAGTACTCTGCAATCGTGGCTCCCATATAGATAGAAGCCTCTCTAGCTGCCACTGGCATGGAAGAAGTATTACAAATTATGACCGTACGATTAATCAAAGGCTCGTTTGTATGAGGATCAATTAGCTGAGGAAAGGTCTGCAAGACTTCCACAACTTCTCCCGCTCTTTCTCCACAAGCTACAATGATAACTAAATCTACGGCTGAATATTTAGCAAGGTGATGTTGTAAAACAGTCTTGCCTGCGCCGAAGGGCCCGGGAGAGCAAAAGGTTCCCCCTTTTACAACGGGGAATTGAGTATCCAAGATCCGAAGTCCCGTGTCCATCATTTGAGTGGCTTTAACCTTCACCCCTTCAAATAAAGGCATTTTAACGGGCCATTTTTGCAACATGGTGAAACTATGCTCTACCCCCTTTTCATCCGTACCCTTAGCGACTACAGTATCTACGGTATAGGATCCAGAAGCGATTATCCAAGTGATTTTATACTTCCCATACAAAGAAAAAGGAATCATAATTTGATGATGAAATCTTCCTTCCATCGTATAGCCGATACTATTTCCTCTAGAAAGAACATCTCCGACTTGAGCCGTTTCTTTAAAATCCCATTTCTTTACTCGATCTAATGGAGGAAGGTATACGCCTCTAGAAAGAAACAACCCAGTTATATCTGCTATTTTCTCAAGAGGATTTTGTAAGCCGTCCACAATCAATGAAATAAGCCCAGGACCTAATTCAGCTTCCAAAAGACACGACTTAAAGACAACGGGAGTTCCAAGACAAATGCCCCTTGTATCTTCAAAGACCTGTACTTTAGCAATATCTCCTACGATCTCTATAACCTCAGCTTTTAATTCAACGCCTTCTTCTACTTGGATCATACAAATCTCACCTTGACGTATGTTCCCCGTAAACTGCACCTGCAATAAATTCCCGAAGGCTCGTAATACTTTAGCTGTCGTTTCTTCTGTTTCTAAATTAGACTCTTTCATTTCTCACTCTTTTTAAATGTACTCAGAATTGTCTGTCCCTTTTCTTTATCTAGCCCATTCCAGTATTCAACAATCATCAATTGGGCTAAATAAGCTAATATCCAATCAACGGAAAAGGATTTTTCCTCTCCCATCTCTTTTATCTTACGAAAGCGGTAACTGGCTATTGCTTTATTTTGCGCTAGAGGATCTCCTCCTACAGAATCCAGTAATTCCTTTACCTCTTTATACTCTACGGGAGGCTCATACAGGTCTGCATCCTTTTGCGATAAAATTTGCAGAACAAGAGGATCCGATAGATCTTCAAACTGTAGCTCTTTTGAAACATCTCTATGTAACTTTTTAGCTCGAAAACCTAATAAAACCAACCTAAGGTCTCTTTCAAAGGAAAAATACTTTTGTAAAAATCCCGTTTCCGTCTCCGCCTCTTCTCGGAAAAATTGAGCTAAAAGAGCTGGGAAATTTCTAAGTTTTTCTTCTCTCGTTTCATATTTTTGTAAAAAATCAAATACGTATAAAGGAAAGAAAGACTGATGCAAAAGAGATTCTTCTAACCCCTTTTCATCCAAATTCCCTCTAGGATCAATTTCTTCTTCTCCAAAAAGAGGCTTGATATTAGATAAATCCACAAATACATATAAGGCCTGCACTTTTTTCTTATCTTCCGTAGACAAATTCATTTCTAAGGAAGCACGCAAAGAAACGGATCCTATATCATCTGGCAAAATGGGAAATTCTAAAGGAGGTAAGGAGGAGGCTAAGTAATAGTAGTTACCCATCGACCTATTTTACCTCAAACAAAATTTTGCGAAAATCTTGTCTAACGTACTTGGATACCCACTCCTTTAAAGCCTGATCCGTTATATCAATAGTGATATTTTCTTTACCTAGTCTTACTGTAATCCCCCCTTGCATGGTACCCAATGAGACCGTACAGGACTTCAGATTTTCTCCAACATGCTGAATCAGTTGACTATTAATATCTTTAACGGAAACCGCAGGAGGAATGCATATATCCAGATTTGCATCGATTCCATCTTTTTTTAAAGCAACTACCACAGCCTCAACTAAATCCAAAACAACCTTAGTCTCGGCTAAAGAACGATCAAACATTTGAGAAAGAGCAGGATTAAACAACTTACTCTCAATTTCATTCTTTAAAGCTTCTATCGCTTGCTTGCCAGCTTGGTGCAAAGAAGTTGTAAATACGACTCTTTGCCTCTCAATCTCTTTTAAGGCTTCTACATTACTCTTTTCTGCATCAGCTTTAGCGGATTTAACTATTTCAGCTGCCTGCAGCTTCGCCAAGCGAATGATTTCATCGGCTTCTTGCTTCGCAGGCTCCAAAGTCTCACGCCGCAAAACATCGCAGATCTTTTTCACCTTTTCTCTTCCTGTGTCCATTTCTTTCAAACAACACCTCTTTCTAGATAACTTTCCTTAAGATAATTCTTGTTCTTCTGATATTTTTCAATCCTATTTTTAGTCAACCCGCATAAAAGTATACTTGCTCGATTCCAAATACACCTTAGAATATTTATTTTTAAAAAAAAAGAAAAAGAAAATTGCTCAAAAACTCTTTTCTGTGACATAAAGAAAATTTACAACTTATTTAAAAGAGGCGTAGATTTTTTTATGAAAAAAACCATGTTCCTTTACCTTATAATGGCTGCCTCTAGCATCTCGACAGCTTACGCTGGCGATCTAGAAAATGTAAAAAAAGACGAAACGGCTCTATGGGAAGGAACGGGAGCTACGGACGCCACCTATTCTGCCGTCACCCTCTCTATGGTCGGCTGGGGAGTCGGGCTTGCAGCAGGAATCGGTATATTAGCCTCCGCTATCCACCAAAGCTCCAGCTCTCACGACTCTAGCAGCAGCTCTCACTAGATTGCTTAAACATATTTTTTTTCTCTTTTTTTTTACCGTTTTTCTCCAAGCAGAAGAAAAGATCACGTTGGAACCCGTCTTCATTCCCCCTAAAGAATGGCAAAGAAACCAAAAACCCCTTTCTTCTTCTCGTATAAAGGTAAGTTTTTTCACAAAAGCAAAAAAAGAATTCTGTCCTTCTATCAATCTAACAGAAGAAAAAGTTTCATCCTCCATTGATCAGTACATAAAAACTATCCAAAAAATGTATGAATTAGACCCCGAAAATCGTTTCAGACGACTTGGAACGCTTAAGACCAAAGCGGGAACGGCTCACCTCACTTCTTTAGATATGGAGACGACTCTTGGGAAGGTCAGAGTTTTGCAGTCCATCTTCCTGCAAGAAGGGATGGCTTATATTCTTACGGGAGCCGTCTTACAAGAAGATTTTGGCCTCTACCAAAAAGATCTTATCGAGTCCTTCAGATCTTTTTCCTTAAAGTCTCACCTATCTGACTATGTACAAAATGACGTTCAAAAAAAGAGTTCGAACGATTAAAATTCTTTAAACGCTTTATTAATCAGGGATTTAAAGAAGAAGATCTTTATTGGCAATTTCTTATTCTTGAAAAAATGCAAAAAAAACTCTCCGAGAGCTAAAACTAGAAATAGACAAATACAAGCTAACCGCATATAGTCTATTAGCAAAAATATGGAGATCTTTTCATGAGTAAAAAATTCCTAACTTGGACTTTAATCCTTGCCTTTGCCACTTGTCATTCCCCTGCCTTCATAAGAGCCGATAGCTCTGCCGACAACTATCAAGAATCGGTAGCTGCCCCTGAGCAAACTGTAGAGCCAACCTCTCAAACGGAACAACCCGCATCCACCCCCGATACCTCCACACAGGAAGAATCGGAAAATGAGGAAGACCCTAACGGGACACCCGTCAACCCGACAAATCCTTCTACACACAAAAGCGCCAACAGACAGTTTTGGACTAATCTTCTTATCGCAGGTGTTGTCGTCTTCGTTGCTATTGTTTCTATTTGTGTTGTTTCCAACAACAACGGAAAAAAGAAATAATGAGAATTTACTTCCTACTATTAGGAGTGTTACTTATAAGTACCGCTTGCGCTCCTAAGAGTCATTGGAAGCACAGTCAAATCGACGGGAGCTCTAGCCAGCACGACTCCTCCCGTCTTTCTTACAAAACCCCTAATACCCATAACACCTTGCAAATGGAGATCATACACAGAAAAAAAAGCTGTAAAGGATACTTATTTGTTCAAGGAAGGGTTATTCCTGAATCTAAAGACCATCCTAAACAAGCTCTTATCTCCATGCAGATTGCAGGGGAAACGACTTCTTATCTTGTTCCAAGATACGAAGGCGGCCACCGTCTCTCTCTGCCCGAAGACCTCTTGCAAAAAATTCTACAAACTTTAGAAGAAGGCAAAGAAGTGACCCTCCTAACCTCGGGATACCTTACTACCTTAGACCCTAAGGGATTTTCTTCCATCCACGAAAAATGGAAAAAAAATTCCTATTTCCACTCTTTCATAAAGACTTCCTTTTAAAAAAAACCTATTTTGTTATAATAAAGTAAAACATGGAGAAACTTTTATGAGTACATTAGATGATCTAAAGAAGATAACGACAATAGTCGCCGATACAGGTGAATTTGAAGAAATTAAGCAGTATAAACCAACCGATGCAACAACCAATCCTTCTCTTATTTTGGCCGCTGCAGGCAAACTGGAATACCAATCTTTAATCGATGATGCCATAGCCTTCGGAAAGCAAAAAGGATCTTCTCCCGAGCTCATAAAAAACCACGCCATGGAAAAACTTTTTGTGAACTTTGGACTTGAGATCTTAAAGATCGTCCCAGGAAGAGTGTCTACAGAAGTAGATGCCAGACTTTCTTTTGATGTACAAGGCAGTCTAGAAAAGGCCAAACGCTTTATAGCCTTATATGAAGCCGCAGGTATACCAAGAGAACGCGTTCTCGTCAAACTTGCTGCCACCTGGGAAGGAATACAAGTAGCGGAGATGCTTGAAAAAGAAGGTATCCACTGCAACATGACTCTTCTTTTCAGTTTAGCTCAGGCTGTCTGCTGCGCTCAAGCTAAAGCTACCCTAATCTCTCCTTTTGTCGGTCGTATCTTAGACTGGTATAAAAAGGCGGAAGGAAAAGACTCTTATCCTGCAGATCAAGATCCTGGCGTTAAATCCGTTACGGAGATCTATAACTACTATAAAAAGATGGGCATCAAGACTGAAATTATGGGAGCCAGCTTTAGAAATAGCGGAGAGATCACCTCACTAGCTGGATGCGATCTTCTCACAATCGCTCCTAAGTTCTTAAAAGAACTTAGTGAATCTACAGCTCCTATCGTTAGAAAATTAAGCCCCGAGATTGCTAAAGCCATGCCTATCGAAAAAATCACTCTCGACGAAAAAGGGTTTCGTTGGATGCATTGCGAAAGCGCTATGGGAACGGAAAAGCTTTACGAAGGAATTCGATCCTTTGCCGATGCAGCTCGTAAGCTAGAAGCCATCATCTTAGGAAAGTTGTAAAAG
>JAZKAC010000070.1:0-8024 GCA_040389325.1 Chlamydiota bacterium
CATACACTCCCTTATATAAAGGATATAAAGCAGATGCATGCTCTTTTAAAGCTCTCTTGCAATTTTTCCACATCTTTTGCTTTAACTGCTCTTCTAAAAAAGCCATTTCTTACTCCAGGGAAAGAGATTTTTGATAAGTAGCTTCTATGGCGTTCCAAATGCCCGCTCTAAAGGCACTTTCTTCCAGTGCCTTCAGCCCAGCAATCGTAGTGCCACCTGGAGACGATATCTGCCACTTAAGCTCCTGCAAGCTTAAATCGGTTTCTCGTAAAAGAGTTACGCACCCTTCTAAAACCTGCAAGACAATTTTTCTTGATTCTTCAACGGAAAAACCTATATGTAAACCAGAATCTATCATCGATTCCAAAAGTACAAAGATGAAGGCGGGAGATGAGGCTGCTAAAGCAGCAAACGCCTCCATCTTACTTTCTAAAATCCAAAAAACAAGTCCTAGAGAAGAAAAGATAGACTCCATAAGAGTCCTTTCCTCCAAAGAAAGGTTTCCTCCCGAAAAGCCCAAAATCCCTTGGCTGACGCTAATGGCCGTGTTAGGCATAAGACGAATCACATCCGTCTCGGGAAAAGCTTTTTTTAAGCGAGCTATTGATACCCCGACAAGAAGACTGATCACATAGCAGGTTGCTGGCAAAAATGAAGTGAGCTTAGATGCTAGATCCTCATAATCTTTAGGTTTAACGGCTAATATAATTATATCAACACCTTCTACGGCTTTTTGAACATCTTGCACATAAGTTGCTCCAACCTCAGAAGCTAAGGCTTCCCCTTTTCCGCTACCTCGATCGCACACGATAACGGAGTGTTTTTTACTTAGATACCTTATAAAAACGCTCCCCATGTTGCCCGATCCAATCACTAAAATCTTCATTTTTTCTTTCCTAATTTTCGAATTTCCCCTACAGTATCTTAGCAACAAAGGATGTTTTAATGATCATTGAATTTAAAAAAAACTCGTTTCTCAAACCCTCTCGCTTCTTTCGTGAAAACTCTAAGATTTTCTACCCCTTACTAATAGTTTTCATTGTGGCTTCCTATTTTTTTATAGACAAGTCTTTTGCTCTTTTTCTCTCTTCTTTTAAAAGTGACTGGTTAGATATTCTTTTCCTAGTCAACAACCTAATGAATCCATTTTTCACGTTACTTCTCTTTCCATTCCTCTTTTTCTTCATCCGTTTCGTTCAACGAAAAGAAAGAAAAAGCAAAAAACTATGGTATCTATCTTTTGCAACGGCCCTTCCAATTTTCGCGGCTACGTTCTTAGCGATCATCGTAGGAAGATCCACTCCAGCATGGCTCTTTATTCACAAGGAAATGATCATTCGCTTTTTTCAGTGGAATCCATCTTTTCACTCGTTCCCCTCCGTTACTTCCTGTAACATCGGAGCTCTAGCAGCCGCTTTATGCTACCTATACCCTAAACACTCCTATAAGTTCTTCTTTTTAGGAGTCTTCGTAGGAATGATCCCCGCCTTACTGGCTCTTTGCTTTGTAAGCGATGCTCTAGCAGGGATCTGCATAGGAATGCTCGGAGCAAGACTTGTCTTTAAAATCATGAGAAGAGAGCTTTCTTTTTCTTAAAGATTTTACAAAGAAGAATCTATGGCGTGGGCCGCAATCCACGCCGTAGTCCAAGCATTTTGAAAGTTATACCCTCCCGTCACCCCATCTATATTTAAAACCTCTCCCGCAAAATAGATCCCAGGCGCTTTACGACTTTCCATCGTTTTAGGATGCACTTCTTCTAAAGGAACGCCTCCGCAGGTGACAAACTCTTCTTTATTCGTACTTTTCCCTATAACGTTGAAGGGCATCTGATAAAAAAGATCCGTCATCCGGTCTATCTCTTGCCTAGACACTTGAGCCCAAGTTTTTTCCAAACAAGAAGGAGCTATTTGAATAAGTAGTGTTTTCCAAAGATTTTTAGACAAACTAAAAAGAGGAGTGAGAAGAACTTTTTTTTCAGAAGAAGCTTTTTTTTGTGCATATAAAGCTTCTTTTATCCCTAAATGAGTCGCTATTCCAGTCCAGTTCACTAAAAGCTTTGCTAAGTATCCCACATCAAAAAACCATCTAGCCGCAAAAGCCGAGAGTTTTAAGACAGCGGGGCCACTTAGCCCAAAATGGGTAATCAACATGGGACCTTGCAGGGAAAAAGAGGTCCCTTCAAGAGAAACTCTTGCTAAAGGAACAACGGAGCCACTCAATTCTTTGATCCACTCTTCTTTTAACTCTAAGGTAAATAAAGAGGGAATGGGTTTAACCATTTGATGACCCAACTCCTCTAAAAGAGAGTAAGAGCGGGTAAGTCCCCCTGTAGTGAAAAGTATTTTTTTACTTCGTATAACACTTTCATCTTTTAAAACGATCTCCCATCCTCCATCACAAGCCTTAAGCTGCACTACTTCCTTTTCCAAGCTAAGCACAACCTTAGATTGACGTAACAGCGTTAAAAAGCAGTCTATGATCGTTTGAGAGGTGTTGGTTTTAGGAAAGCATCTGCCATCCGCCTCTACTTTCACATCTACCCCTCTTTCTTGCAGCCACTCTATCATATCTTTAGGCTGAAAGCGATGAAAGGCACTTTGTAAGAAGTCTTTTCCTCTTGGATAGTTCTCTACCAGCCTTGGGACATCGAAACAATGATGAGTAACATTACAGCGCCCCCCACCTGAAATCTTCACTTTAGCTAGAGGCTGCCTTGTCTTCTCCAATAAAATAATTTTTCTTTCAGGATCAAGCTCTCCCAATACGGCTCCCGCAAAGCAGCCCGCCGCTCCCGCACCAATAATAACAACATCTTGCATAGATCACGCTTTATGTTTTTTTAGATTTTCAAGAGTTTACACGAAAAGGAAGTTATGAGCGGACAAAAAAAATCGAGCAAGCCCTGAACTTGCTCGATACTGAGACACAAAAAGCTTAAGTTTATTACTTAAACTTCTAAAAACCTTATTTGCTAACAGTAGCTTTTTTAGCAGGTCTTCTAGAAGCAGCTTTTTTAGCAACAGTCTTACGAACTGTTTTTTTAGCAACAGCTTTACGAGCTGTTTTCTTAGCAACAGTCTTACGAACTGTTTTTTTAGCAACAGCTTTACGAGCTGTTTTTTTAGCAACAGTCTTACGAGCTGTTTTTTTAGAAGCTGTTTTTTTTGAAGTAGCTTTCTTAATCATAATAACGTTCTCCTTAATGTTCATAAGTAAAGGCACTTAGTTAAATACTTCATCCTTTACAATTTTTAATATACATAAAAATAAATTTATTTAAAACTTATTTTTTAAAAAAAATAATAAACAAATTGATTTTAAAATAAAAATACACTCCACACATACTCCTGGAGGGCTTTTTTTTTATTAAAAAAAATAAAAAAAAACCACAGAAGTATTATTAATTAACATCTTTGGTTACTATTTATATGGAATTTCTTTCGAAAAAATCTACTAAAGAACTGTTTCTTGACCGGCAATTACGCAAAGTATTCTCTTGTTTTTCTTTTATTTTTTGCGCCAATGGATTTGATTTGATTACTTTAATATGTAATTTTCTAAAACATATGATCATTATTTTACTCTCCAATACCCACTTGTACTAAAGCATTTATTTTATGGGGTAATTTTGACCATACAAAAATTGAGCTATTTTTTAAAATAAAAATTATTTAATTTCTATTTCTATTCGATCAATTTTATCACTTTCCTCAATACTTTTTATAATTTCAAAACCCTCTATTATCTGGCCGAATACAGTATCTTCTCCATCCAAAAAAGGAATTTTATCTAAAGTAATATAAAATTGAGAACCGTTAGAACGTTTATTAGGATTACATTTATCGGGGATGCGAGGACAAGCAAGAGAACCTATCTCATGCTTCAATCCGATTTCTGCGGGAAGCGTATACCCAGGATCTCCGTCTCCTCTATTATTGGGAGAACCGCTTTGGATGACAAAATTCGGAATTACTCTATGGAAAGAAAGTCCTGTATAAAACTCCCCCTTCACAAGCTGTAGAAAGTTCGTTACGGTGATAGGTGCTTTTTCTGGATAGAGCACACAAGTGACCTTCCCCTTGGACGTGTGTATAATAGCCGAGTAAGATTTATTTTTTTCAAAAGAAAAACTAGATAGAGGCTCTGAAAAAGCATCAGGCACCAAATCCGAGGATAGAGTTTGTAAGGAAAAACACATTCCCACAAAAAAAGCACTTATTCGAAATATTGTATTTGGCATCTTTTACTTCCCGATCTAAAAAAAGAGTCTTACTGTCTAAGAAATAAAATGTACCGGGAATGGAAAATTGAGTCTATAAAAACAAAAAGAAAGACTCGGGAATAATCCCGAGTCCTAAGATACAATTAAGAACAACCGCATCCACCCTTAGGCTTTTTGCAGTCATTACAATTGCTCTTATCTAAAGGTTTATTAATCCCGTGCTTAAATTCTGTCGATTTGGCAGGATTAACATAACCTTGTGGTTTTACGGCAGGCCCTTCTTTTCGGTTGCTTAAGTCAACCGTAGGCTTGCTAAAGTCTTTTCTAGCATTAGTTTGTCCGGCATTTAATATCGGTTTGTTTTTTATATTTTCTTTCATAAAATTCTCCTTGGGTTTAGTTAGGCAACAACCACAATGTGCACATCACCTAATAACTCTAATATACATAATAACTATTATTATAAAAACAAACAATTATAAGTATAAAAACACAACAAACATAACAATCTGAAAACCAAAACCATCTACATTAAAACAATAAAAATAAAAACAATCATCGACGAACGTTTCGAGCCTTTAAACTGAAGATATGGAAGATGTTATGTTAAATCAAAGAAAAGCTTGGGAGCAAAAAAAAGACCCGAGAGTAAACTCGGGTCTTAGGATAAAATTATGAACAACCGCATCCGCCACGAGGGTTTTTGCGATCGCTATAATTTTCCTTATCTAAAGGCTTGTTGATCTCTTTTTGAGGAACTGCATTCGGTGTTTGTTGTATTGGTAACTTATTTTGTGGTTTTTTTCTATTTTCTTTCATAAAATTCTCCTTGGTTTTAACTTAGGTAATAAATAAATATTAATAACTACCTAATAACCTCAATTTATACTATAACTAATATTTTACAAAATAAAATTAAATTCATTTAAATCGTAAAGACTACAACTTGCTAACATTCAAAACACTCTGCGATATATTTTTTTATTATTTAATTAGTTACGAAAAAAAACCTTTAAATTAAAAAAAAATTTGCTAATTTGAAAAATAATGTAAAAACATACAAAAATAGGTACCCTTGTGAAAAAACTTTTTAATGTTTTATTTTTAATATTATTTCCCATTTTTCTTACGGAAATTCAAGCCTCCTCTCTTACCGAGGAGTCGAGCCAAGAAAAGCCTTCTTTAGAACTCTACTATCTTCCTTGGTGCCCTTACTGCCAAAAAGTAATATCTTACTTACAAGTAATTCACAAAACCGTTCCTCTTGAAAATTTGCAAAGAAATCCAAAGGCTAAAGCTGACCTGCAAAGGATCGGAGGAAAGACGCAAGTACCTTGCCTGATCATCAACGGCTACCCTCTTTACGAGTCGGATGCTATTGTTAGATGGCTTTCGGAAAATAAAGAGTGTCTCAATCCTGCTTAAAATTCATTTCTCTCTTAAGTCGAAGATTGCTATGATAAAAGACTATGAGACAACCCCTATCGGAAAAACTTAGACCCTCCCGGCTAGAAGATTTTTTTGGGCAGGGTCATGTTTTAGAAAAAACGGCACTGCTTCCTTCTTTACTTCGCGGAGAAAAACCCTTATCCATTCTCTTATGGGGTCCTCCAGGGTGCGGCAAAACCACGCTTGCAAAAATTTACATACGCTCTTTTGTTGCTCAAACATTTTTTTTTCATCCAGCATCTCACGGACTTGCCGATTTAAAAAAATGGGTCCAAGACATTCAAAACAATCCTCTTTTTCAGCATACCAACATTTTATTTGTCGATGAAATCCACCGTTTGAATAAAGCTCAACAAGACGCCTTACTCCCCTTCATGGAAGACGGCACCTTTTCTCTTGTAGGGGCAACAACGGAAAACCCTTCATTTGCTCTTACGAACGCCCTTCTTTCCAGATTACGAGTCGTCCCGTTAAAACCGTTAGAGGAGATAGATCTAGCAAAAATCCTTGATAGAGCTTTAGAAAAAACAAAATTAGCAACTTTAACAGAAGATAGTAAGAAGTGGCTCATTCAAGAATCTAAAGGAGATGCAAGACATCTTATCAACTCCATAGAAAATCTACTTTCTACGGAAAACCCTTTAGACTTTTCTCAGGTAGCTTCTTTAACAACAACTAAACAGTACCTCTATGATAGATCGGGAGATGAACACTTTCAGTATATCTCGGCTCTTCATAAGTCTATTCGAGGATCCGACCCCGATGCTGGGCTATACTGGCTCTGTCGCATGTTACAAGCAGGAGAAGATCCGAACTACATAGCTAGAAGACTTGTGCGAATTGCGATAGAAGATATAGGATTAGCAGACCAAGAAGCTCATACGGTAGCTCTTAACGGATGGCAAACCTACGAACGATTAGGATCTCCAGAAGGAGATCTAGCTCTTGCTGAAGTCGTTATCTTCTTAGCGCTTTCTCCAAAAAGCAATAGAGCTTATAAAGCTTTCAATCAAGCAAAGCAGCTAGCTGCCCATTCCTCTACCTTTTCACCTCCCGCCTCAATCATCAACGCTCCCACACCCTTCATGAAGTCCGCAGGGTACGGTAAAGACTACATCTACGATCCTGATACTCAAGACGGCTTTTCCGGTCAAAACTATTTCCCTAAAGAAATGGAAAGACCTTCTTTTTACGAGCCCAAGGAAATTGGCTTTGAAAGAGAACTTAAAAAAAGGAATGACTTTTTTACGGAGAAAAGAAAACGGATGGAAGAATCCTTACAAAAAAAAGGGTGACTTGCCATTTCCCGCGCTGTAACAGACCTTTGATAAAAAGGTCTCGACTCCGAAAGAGCCTTAGATACCGTGAGAACCTTGCATTCTAAAAGAAGAACACAAGAAGCAAATCACCAACTAACTTAAATATATCAATTACACATTAATTAATCAAATTAAATATTTAATAATATTTTTAATTACCGAAATTACG
Source organism: Chlamydiota bacterium (assembly GCA_040389325.1). GTDB lineage: Bacteria > Chlamydiota > Chlamydiia > Chlamydiales > Rhabdochlamydiaceae > CAIJXB01. Next base: position 7,163 of record JAZKAC010000070.1, read on the forward strand.
AAGCCTCCACATAAACACCTGGTACCACGCCTTTGCCAGGGAGAAAGTTCCCGATAACCGCTTTATAATCCCGGCCATGCCGATGGACACCTTCAAAACTACGAGCATGCTTCCATTCAGACCTATCAGGACATGTTCCTGTCTTTAATATCCTAATAGCATCATAAAATCCTCTCTCTCGCACTGTCACGACTTTCCGACCATGATTTGTTACGAGCGCGTTTTAACCTTGCTTCCCATTAAAAGGCATGTCCCTTGCCACTGTTCCCTCTCTCATTATAATTATTCTATTTTGGTCCGAAGAGATATTGCATTGTTCGAAAACTTCAGACCAAGAATTCTTACTAAATACAGGACCATTTTCCTTTCTCGCGAGGGGATAAGTGGCAAGCATCCTAAGGTTTTTAAACGAAAATGGAATAGTAATCTCTTGAGGAACGATCAAAGCTCGTTCTGCATCGGGAACCTCTTCAAGAGTTCCTGTTGCATCCAATTTTAGAGGTCTATTCGGGCTGACGGTGATCTTGAGCTTAGAGGGATCTACAATAACAACGTGAGTGTTTCTCTTGGATTTTTTAGGTTCGAAAAAATCTTGTGCATACCTTAACCCAATAAAACGATCTTCGCGCATGAGCGGCACTTCTCCAACTACTTTGCCTAAATACCTTCCGATGATTCTGCTGCTAATTGTAATACGACGAAGGAACCTAAAATCATCTTTATAATCTCGGTTTTTGCCTTAAACGATAGGAACGCCTTCTCTAATAGAAGCTTCTTTCCAGAAAACCTGTCCTTCTGGACCGTCCATCACCGAGACTTTTGGTTTCGAAACAAAGTACAAAAGAGAGAATTTAGGTCTTCC
>JAZKAC010000071.1:0-3967 GCA_040389325.1 Chlamydiota bacterium
CTTGTCATCGTCGGACTAGACGATCTCAAATCCGTTATGATCATATCCTCCAAGCCTAAGCAATTATCCGATGCTATCATGACAGAACTCGGGCTTGGGCTTACCGTCATGCACGGCAAGGGGGGCTTTTCAGGCGAGGCTAAAGATATTTTATTTGTCATAGTCGAGCGTTTAGATCTTTCCGATTTAAAAGAACTTATTCTTAACGAAGATCCCGCTGCTTTCATTGCGATCGAAAATCTCCACGAAGTTGTTTACGGGTCGCACCCAAGCTACAAGAAAAAAAGTAAAAACAAACTAGCCCTTAAAGCCCCTTAACACAACTCTTAAATTCATTTTAATCTTTGCGTATTTTCATTCTTTTGTTATACAAAAGAATAACAAGAATTAGAAATGGAAACTAAAAATCACATGGATTTAACCTGGCTCAAAAATTTTATTTTAAAAGAAATCATCTTGACCCAACACTCCGAATGTAGATGGTCTGTCCTAGCCTCAGCTCTTGATTCTCTACAACAACCCGTTCATTCAATCGCTGAAATTGGAGTATATCAGGGAGTCTGCTCTCAATTTCTACGGCTCTACTTCCCTTCTGCCAATCTTTATCTTATCGATCCTTGGGAGATCAATACTTCCTATCAAAGTAGCGATGGACCTGTGACAACAACGACATCCGACATGGATGGTGCTTTTAATCAAGTAAAAAGTTATTTCCAAAACGATCCTTATACACATATTTTAAAAAAACTTCAAAAGAAGCTTCTCTCTTAATTCCTGACTCCTTAGACCTCGTGTTTATTGATGGAAATCATGATTATGATTTTGTAAAAGAAGACATCAAACTATGGCTTCCCAAGGTAAGAGCTGGAGGAATTTTAGCGGGTCATGATTACGACCCTGAAGGAAAAGAATTTTCTGGGGTTAAACGCGCTGTTGACGAATTACTAGGCACCGACATATCCATGGGGAAAGGTAGAGTATGGCTACATCTAAAAAACTAGCCCTCCGTTTCTTTCTAAATCAGCTTTTCTTTTCCACTAAGAGCCTCTCGATAAAACCGCAAAGCTTTTTCAGCTCCTGCCATTAAAGGCTGGACCTTAAGATCTTCTTCAGAGGCCCATATATAACCTTCATGCTCATTAGATAAGACAACACTCACCATCTCATCTAATTCCACCTTAAAAAGATGATATATGTAATCTATCTCTTTTTTTCTCATATATAAAACACCCAGGCCCTGCAAAGCTAATCCGGAAATGCCAGTCTCCTCAAAAAGCTCTCTCACAGCAGCCTTCTCAGGAGTCTCCCCCTCCTCAAGCTTGCCTGCAGGAACTCCCCACTTACCGGGTTCTTGCTTATTAAAGGCGCACTGCAACAATAAGAGCCTACCTTCTGCCTCAAGATAGCACGCAGAAACCTGAACCTTACTCACAAATCCAACAGGAGCTTTTTCGTATATTTCTACATCCGAAACTATTTTTTCCATTCTCTCCTCCATTAGTTTCCATAGATCTACGTCCGAGTCCAAATGAGATCAACCCTCCAAGTCAGGCTATTCTTTTTGAACTATCACTCCAAACTACATCCCCTTTCGATCTTTCGGCAATAGCCACCACAGGAGCTATAACAGTCTTAAAAAGTGGAGTTTATCTGGAGCAAGAAGAAAATCTAACGCCCCTTTCCTGCGCATTTGGTCTATCTATTAATAGAGGTTTAGATTAAGCACCATTTCCTCAGGATTCGATTCTTCACCAAATGACAGCTCAAAAAACCTTACCGCAACTTCTGTTATTACGCTCTCCGCGGGAAATGTAGTTCAACTAATCAACACTTCTCTACAGTCATTTGACGCAAAAGCAACTCAGCTTGAGGTACCTGTCCCTATTTGTTCCATTCAATTAGCTTTAACTCTTCCATCTGCATTGTAATTTTTGAAGTTAAAAAAAGCCCGAAGGAATCTTCGGGCTTTTTTCAGTGTGGCTTACAGCTAAAATCACATCCACTTTCAATCAGCTCATCTATGTATGTAATACAATAATCATTTTCTAAGAATTTAGGATTTTGCAACATAAAAAGATGAAAAGAAATGGTGGAATGAACTCCTCCGATATGAAACTCTCTAAGAGCTCTTTTAGCAATCGCTATAGCATCTTGTCGATCTTTCCCTTTTACTATCAATTTAGCAATCATGGAATCGTAGTTAGGGGGAATCTTATACCCCGCATAACAAGCGCTATCCACTCGCACATGCGGCCCACCTGGCGGAATGTAATACTCTAAAAGACCGGGAGAAGGAGCAAACTGATTAGAAGGATTTTCTGCATTAATACGAAACTGCATTATATGCCCTTTAAACTCTATATCCTTTTGCTTGTATTCCAACTTCTCTCCCATGGCAATCTTGAGCTGCTCTTTTACAAGATCAATCCCCGTTAATTCTTCCGTGATCGTATGCTCAACTTGAATACGAGTATTCACTTCCATGAAATAAAACTTATCATCTTCATCTAACAAAAACTCCACCGTTCCTACAGAATAATATCCCGCAGCCTTAACAACGGCAACAGCACACTCCCCTACTTTCTTTCGCAAGGCAGGAGAAAGAACGGGACTTGGAGCTTCTTCAATTAACTTCTGTCTTCTTCTTTGGATCGTACAATCACGCTCTCCCAGATATACATAGTTACCGTGCTTATCTCCAACAACCTGAACTTCAATGTGCCTTGGATTAACAATCATCCGTTCTAAATACACATCTGGGTTGTTAAAACTCACCTGAGCTTCAGCTCTAGCTGCCGAAAACTGTCTTGTGAACTCATCTGCATTGTACGCAATACGAATCCCTTTTCCACCGCCGCCCGCGCTCGCTTTGATGAAGATAGGAAATCCTAGTCTTTTAGCTTCTTTTAATCCCTCTTGAGCATCTTCTACAATTCCTTCGGACCCTGGAATCACGGGACACTTCACGCTTTTAGCCGTTGCCTTTGCTTTAGCCTTATCACCCAATAAAGAAATAGAAGAAGGAGAAGGTCCTATAAAAGAAACTCCACAACTTTCGCAAATAGAAGCAAATCCCGCATTTTCACTTAAAAATCCATATCCAGGATGAATCGCATCCGCTCCTGTAATCTCACAAGCCGATAAAATATTAGGGATCTTTAAATACGACTTTTGGGAGGGAGCCTCTCCTACGCAAATGGCCTCGTCTGCATGCAATACGTGCAAAGCTTCCGCATCCGCTTGCGAATAAATCGCAACCGTCTGCAAACCCATATCGTGACAAGCACGAATAATCCGCACGGCAATTTCCCCACGATTAGCTATCAAGACTTTTTTTAATACTTTCTGCATACCACCTACACAACTCGAAAGAGTTTTGTTCCAAATTCCACGGGATGTCCATTTTCCAAACATGATTCAGCTATAACACCTGACATCCCCGCTTTAACCTCATTCATTACCTTCATTGCCTCAATGATACAAACGACGGTATTTTCTTCTACTCTATCCCCTACCTTAACGAACAAGGGATCTTCGGGCGATGGAGATCCATAGAAGGTTCCAACCATCGGAGAAGAAATAAATTTCCCTTCTACCTTTTCCGTAGCTTTCCCTTTAACTAATCGATCTTCCTCCGAAGAAGCTGGCGACATAAGCGGGTGAGAAAAATCATGCGCTTTTGGCGTCGGATGAGGAATAAACATCGAAGTTTGAGGATAAACCGAATGAGAAGCTGCAGGAGGAAAATCATCTTGTCTTTCCAAATGCAACTCAAATCCCGTTTTTTCTTTAAGCGTAAGTTTCTTCATTCCCGCTTTTTCCATAGCCGTCATTAATTCTTTAATCTGCTTTAAGTCCACGTAAAATCTCCTATTTTACACACGCTGTATATATTCATTAATATGCGTATCCACCTTTACGATATCTCCCGCCTCCACAAAAGTCGGAACTTCAATTTGCGCCCCAC
>JAZKAC010000071.1:3977-19783 GCA_040389325.1 Chlamydiota bacterium
TATTTGCATTTGACACGTGCGCGCGACTTTCCATCGATTCAGTCTTAACCACCATCAATTCCAGAAACTGAGGTAACTCTATAGAAAAAATAGTCTCTCCATAAAAAGTTGCCTTTACCTCTATCCCTTCTTTTAAATAATTAACTTTATCTCCAATGATAGGAGCTTGTACAAGCACTTGCTCCAGCTGCCCTACATCCAAGAATAAATAATTTTTATCTTCTAAATACAAAAATTCCAACTTCCTTTCCGAAAGCGTCACTTCTTGAACGGACTGACCTTGTTTAAAATTTTTCTCGATCAATTCGTCAGACAAAAGATCTCGTAATTTTGCCTTAACAAAAGGAACTCCCTTTGCTACCGTAACCTTTACGCAAGACTCTACTCTATAGATCTTTCCTTCTACAGACAAAACCATGCCGGGAGAAATTTGATTACTCATCACTACACTCCATTAAAAATTATCTCACTCTTTACTTTTCTAAAAATATCTAAAATTTGCATTGGAGATGTAATGGTAAAATCCACTTTTTCTTCCAGCCCTTGCTTACGCCTTCCTCGTCCCCATTTCATGTGCACCGTCACGCAACCCAACTCCTTAGCAGGAGCCAAGTCTGTGGCAATGCGATCGCCACACACAATCACTTCACTAGGAGCAAGCTCTAATTCTTCGACAAGCTGTTTGTAACATTTTTTTTTGTCTTGATCTTCTAGAATGAATATTTTATAAAAAAAAGAAGAATCAATACCAGCTTTTTCCATTTTAAATAATTGTTGCTCAAGTTTGCCTATAGACACCAGCGCCAAAAAGCTTTTACCCTTAAGCTTTAAAAGAGTTTCTATAGCACCTTCTACCGCTTTGATCACTATTCCTTCTGGCATCGTGTCATAGATTTCCTTTAAACCTATATGATAATATTGATCGGAAAGCCCCTGAAGCGTAATAAATTTTTGCAAAGCCTCTTTTGAACTCAAAGCCTCCCGATCCAGATCGAGCAATAGCTTCAAAGCCGCAGACTCATCTTGCAAAACACACCCTTCTTCTATCATACGAGATAAAGCTCTCCGAAATTTTACAGGCGTAATACAAGCAGAGGTATCAATTAGTGTGTCGTCTAAATCAAAGATGATTAACAATTTTCATTAACTCTTGTGCTAATTTTTTAGAATCATGACGGATAAGACTTCTTTTAATCAAGTCTCCTCTCATCCCTTCTTTAAATTCCCCTAGAAGAGGCGCAATAACCACCCGCTCATCATCTTGCAAATCATTAAATATTAATTCACCTTCTTCTGCATATCTTTCAATAAGGTGTTGAGAAGGATTCTGATTATTCACTATAACATAATCAAAAATATCGGACCCTATAAACTGCGCAAGCTCTTTTAAATAAGAACTAACCGTAAAACCCGTTGTCTGCCCTTTTCGATTCATCAAATTCACAATAAATACTTTTTTTGCCTGAGTTTTTCGAAGAGCTTCACAAACGCCTTCTACGAGTAAATTAGGAATTAATGAAGTATATAATCCCCCAGGCCCCAACACCACTAAATCTGCATTAATAATTTCATCAATAGCTCGAGGATTAGCTTTAGCATACGGCTCTAGAAAAATACTTTTATATCCCTGCCCGATTTCTTGAGATAGGTAAACTTCTTTTTCCCCTTCCAATACTTTATGATTATTTAAAATCATCCTAAGACGCACCTGATGGATGGTTACAGGAATCACTTTCCCTTTAATAGCTAAGATCTTCCCCACTTCTTCTACCGATTTCTCAAAGCTACCTGTCACTTTCTCTAAAGCGGACAAAAGAAGGTTCCCGAAGCTATGCCCCCCAAGCCCACCCTGCTCAAAACGATAATTCATTAAAGAACGCATCATAGAAGAAGAATTTGAAAGAGCAACTAAACATTGCCTTACGTCTCCTGGGGGCAATACCCCAAGCTCATCCCGCAAAATCCCTGTACTCCCCCCGTCATCCGCCATAGATACAATAGCACTAAGGTCCACGGGATAATTTTTAAGCCCTCGGAGCACGGAAAAATTTCCCGTTCCCCCTCCTATTACCACAACCTTCTTCACGAATCCTCCTCAGGAAGGTAACCCTTTAAGACTTAAAATCGCTTGTTTCATATCCTTAGATTCATATAAGTAACTGCCTGACACTAAAATATTAGCCCCTGCCGCAACACACTCTGCTGAAGTCTTATCATTAACTCCTCCGTCGACTTGAATATCAAAAGGGGGCACCGAGTCAATCAACTCTCCCTCTTTTAGAGCAACGCCGCCCTTACGAATTCTTAGTTGATTGCAAAGATCACGAGTAAAGCGCACCTTTTCTAAGGTTTCAGGCATAAAACTTTGCCCTCCAAACCCAGGATGTACCGTCATAATTAAAATCAAATCGCATTTATTTAAATATTTAGGAATAAGAGAAAGTGAGGTCTCTGGACAAAAAGCTAATCCCGCTTCAATATTACAACGCTTAATAAAACTTAAAGTATCTTCTACATTCTCCGTTGCCTCAAAATGAAAAGTAATACGATCAGCTCCCGCTTCCACAAACCTTTCTATATAGTCAAACGGATTATACATCATTAAATGCACGTCTAAAAATAATTTTGTCGCACGTCTGATAGAAGCCACGGCCCTAGGGCCAAGAGTAAGGTTGGGCACAAAATGGCCATCCATAATATCAACATGCAAAGCATCCGCCCCCGCCTGTTCGGCCTTCTTGGCAGCGTCTGCCAAAAACCCAAAATCTCCCGACAAAATAGACGGAGCCACCAGAATTGATTCTTTTTTAGACATAAAATCTCCCTTTTCAGTATATAAGAATACCTATTTATTCATTAAATTCAATTTCATATAAAGGATTTCGCCTATATTCTTTCTCTTCGCCCGAAAAGGCGATGATTGTGCTGGTGCTTTCTTCCGTAAAAAAAGTAGAAAAAGAAAGAACCTGCAGAAGTATAGAATTTTTTTCAGCTAATTTTACAGCTCTAGAGTGCAAAATTTTTGCCCCTTTTTCAATAATCTCTAACGCTTGATTATACAGTAGGAAAGGGTAATGAATTGCCTGCTCTTCTAACTTAGGATCCGCAGAATACACCCCATCCACATCTTTAAAAAACTCCACTTTCTCGGCATTAAGAGCTACCCCGACAGCAACGGCAGAAGTATCCGAGCCGCCTCTTCCTAAAGTAGTAATCTCTCCCGAACGACTCACCCCCTGGAACCCCGCTATAATAACTATTTTACCCTCTTCTAAAGAAGATAAAATCCTAGCTGGCTTTATATTGACGATTCGAGCTTCCGTATGATCACAGGTAGTAATGATCCCCGACTGACTTCCCGTAAAACTAATCGCATCTACCTCTTTAATGGCCAAAGCCATAGCCAAAAGAGAAATACTTACCCTTTCACCTACGGACACCAACATGTCAAGTTCCCTTCTCGGAGGAGAAGGATGAACCTCTTTTGCTAGCTGTAAAAGCCCGTCCGTTGCCCCTCTCATAGCGCTCACGACAACCACAATTTTAGCATATTTCTTGCGACGAGATATAATAATGTCTGCCACATGAGAAAAACTTTGAGAGTCGCAGACGGAAGCTCCACCAAATTTCATAATCAATGTTGTCATTTTTTTCTCCCATAAGGAAATATAATGCAAATCCCCCTACTAGGCAAATAGAAAAAATCAAAGAACATTTTTTAATTAGAAGAACAAAAACAACAAATGGCAAAAATGTCATTGATTTTTTACATTACGCTTGCTAGACTTTCTTCTTTAACCAGAAAAGTAGGAGTAACCCTTAACATGTCTAAATACCTAACGCAAGATTGGAACACCTCTCAAGTAATCGATGATATCGATTTTCAAGAGACTGACGCTAATCAGTTCAAAAAATTACTACAAAACAAAGAAGAAGCTGCTTCAGAAGGATGCATCGCATCTATGGTCGCAGGTCAAATCCTTAAAGGAACAATTGTTGAACTTACTAAAGACTTTGTTGTTGTCGATGTAGGTCTCAAATCCGAAGGACTAGTCCCCGTTGCCGAATTTTTCAACCCGAAAGACCTAGCTTTAGGCAGCGAGATTGAAGTGTTTTTAGATCAAACGGAAGGTGAAGATGGACAAATCGTTCTTTCTCACGAAAAAGCAAAACGACAAAGACAGTGGGAACATATCAGCACAAACTGTAATGAAGGTTCTATTGTTCGAGGAAAAGTTATGCGCAAGGTAAAAGGCGGCCTCATGGTCGACATCGGAATGGAAGCCTTCTTACCAGGATCCCAAATTGATAATAAAAGAATTAAAAACCTCGACGAATATCTTGGACACGAGTACGACTTTAAAATTCTTAAAATCAACTCCGACAGGAAAAATATCGTCGTATCTAGACGTGAAATCCTTGAAGAAGAAAGAATTTCTCGCAAAGCTGAGCTTTTGGATAACATCCAAGAGGGCGAAGTTCGCATGGGTGTCGTGAAAAACATCACGGACTTTGGCGTATTCCTTGATCTAGACGGTATTGACGGACTTTTACACATCACGGATATGACTTGGAAAAGAATCAAGCATCCTTCCGAAATGGTACAGTTAGGACAAGAGATAGAAGTCGTTATTTTGAATGTCGATAAAGAAAAAGGACGCGTTGCTCTTGGAATGAAACAAAAAGAGAACAATCCTTGGGAAGAGATCGAGCAAAAATACCCGATCGGAACAAGAGTACACGGAAAGATCGTTAACCTCGTTCCTTACGGAGCTTTTATTGAAATCGAACCGGGCATAGAAGGACTTATTCACGTATCCGAAATGTCTTGGGTTAAAAACGTATCCGATCCTAACGAGATCGTAAAGAAAGGAGACGAAGTTGAAGCTATTGTTCTCTCCATTCAAAAAGAAGAAGGAAAAATCTCTCTCGGCATTAAGCAAACGGAGAAAAACCCTTGGGATAATGTAGATGATAAATATCCTATCGGTAGCAGTGTAGAAGCTGAAATTCGCAACCTCACTAACTACGGAGCCTTTGTTGAATTAGAACCTGGCATCGATGGTCTTATTCATATTTCTGACTTAAGCTGGATTAAGAAAGTTTCTCACCCTTCTGAAGTGTTGAAAAAAGGAGACAAGGTAGAGGCAATTATTCTTTCAGTAGATAAAGACAGCAAAAAAATCACCTTGGGCGTAAAACAGCTTAGCAATAATCCTTGGGAATCTATTGAGAAAAAAATCCCCGTAGGCAGTCTTGTTCACGGAATTGTTTCCAAAATAACAGCTTTTGGAGCCTTTATAGAGCTCGCTAATGGAATTGAAGCTCTTGTACACGTCACGGAACTTTCCGATCAACCTTTTGGTAAGGTCGAAGAAGTGGTGAATAAAGGAGATGAGATCACGGCTAAAGTAATTAAGCTAGATCCTGAACACAAGAAAATTGCCCTTTCCATTAAAGAGCATTTAATTGATAAAAATAAATGTAATCGAGATGACATTGTTGTTGGAACTGCAAAAAAGAAAAAGAAAAGCGCAGAAGACACAGTAGTTGAAGAAGATGGCGAAGTGTAATTTTTTGCCATTATTTTTATAATCTTGTATGCAGTATATCGGGGGATAGAGTGTCCCCCGAAGTTTTAAACTAACAAATTGAGGAGCGGCGCATCCTCCCGATCGATATCACTCATCGGGTCTTCGCGCTGTCAAATGGATGAATAAAGATTTAGTCGCTATCTTCGAGTACCTAGAACGGGAAAAGGGGATCAAAAGAGATATCATCACCGGTGCAATTGAAGAAGCCCTACGAGCAGCTGCAAGAAAAAGTATCACGGGACTTGTGAATTTATCGATTAAGATCAATCCTAAAACAGGCGTCATTGACGTTATTGTTCAAAAAGAAGTTGTAGAGAAAGTCACTATGCCTGACGAAGAAATCACTTTAATCCAGGCTCAAGACCTTCATCCTGACTGCGCACTCGGAGACTGGGTCGATATCAATGTCACTCCTGGCGACTTTGGACGAATTGCAGCACAGACAGCTAAACAGGTTATATCTCAAAAACTACGAATAGCCGAAAGAGATGTAATCTATGAAGAATACCGACATAGAATCAATGAGATCATTTCTGGAACGGTAAAAAGAACAATTCGAGGTTCCACTTTAATTGTAGATCTTGGAAAAGTAGAAGGAATTTTACCTGACCGTTTCTATCCGAAAACAGAACAATACCAAGTGGGCGATCGCGTACAGGCTTTATTATATGAAGTAAAAGACACTGATAACGGCGGAGCGGAAGTTGTCCTAACAAGAAGCCATCCCGCTTTTGTAGAACAGCTATTCTTACTGGAAGTGCCAGAACTTAAAGACGGTACCATCACCATTGAAAGAATCGTTCGAGATGCAGGATACCGGACAAAACTTGCCGTGAAATCTTGTGATTTCAAAATAGATCCAGTTGGAGCTTGTGTAGGAGTTCGAGGAACTCGAGTAAAAAATATTATACGAGAGCTCAATAACGAAAAAATAGATATCATTCCTTATTCCGAAGATCCTATTAAATTGTTAAAAAATGCACTCTCTCCTATAGAACCAAAAAGAATAAATCTATCTGAAGACGGCAGAACCGTATTTGTTGTTGTTGAAGATGAATTCTATCCAACAGTTCTTGGTAAACGAGGAATGAATGCTCGTCTTAACGGAGAATTAATCGGATTAGAAATCCAAGTTCAAAAGACAAGTGATTACCAAGCCGCTTCTGAACTGGAAAGAGAAAAAATAGCCACGCTTGACAATCCTGAATTAGATGAAGAGCTTTCTATCGAAGGTATGAGTCCGCTTATCATACAAAGCCTTATTAGTGGTGGTTATGATACTTTGCGAAAAATACTAAGCGCAACTCCCAAAGAACTCGCAACAATTCCTGAGATCAGTCTAGAAATGGCAGATAAAATTTTAGAGCAAATTCGAAAAACAAGGATGTAACTTTTGGCTAAAAACCTGAAACTCAATATTAAAAATGCACAACTCGCAGAAGCTCTTAAGTTAAGCCCACCTAAGAAGATTCTTGCAAAAAAACCACTAAAAGAATCCGAAGAGACTATTTTAGAGCAAAAGGTGCATGAAGAGTCTATTACTCCTGTTATAGAACAAAGCGCACCTGCTGTTGAAATACAACCCAAAGAACTGGAAGCACAAAATGTCTTCCTCTCTCCTGAAATAGAAAGGCAAGAAGTTATGGCAGAAGAACCTGCTCCCTCACCCACTCCTGTCAAAAAAATACTTACAACATCTTATCGTAATGATGCTCCAAGACAACAAGACTTCGTTAGAAAACCGTTTTCCGCTTCTGGACAAGAAACAGCCTCTCCCGTTAAACAAGAAGTAACTCCTCATGTTAGAAAAGAAGGATTTACTTACCCTGTTAAAAGAGAGCCAGGTTATGTCCCTCCAAGAAGAGAAGGAACAAGCTTCCCTGTTAGAAAAGAAGGGTTTACTTATCCCGTCAAAAGAGAAGGCTCTACTTTTCCAGTTAAAAGAGATGGAGCAGCTCCATTCCCCGCTAGAAAAGAAGGCTTTACTTACCCTGTTAAAAGAGATGGCGCCGCTCCATTTCCTGCTAGAAGAGAAGGTTTTTCTTCTCCAAGACCTCCATTCAGACCAGGAGCTCCAGGAGAATTCCGACCTGGACGTCAAACACTCCCTCCTATCAAAGAACCTGCCAAGGAACTTCCTCAACAACAGCAACAGTACAAAAAGCCGACAACTCACCACGCTCCCGACAAAGACTCCAAGCTTATAAAAAAGGCAAGCGATAATCGCACTTTTGATGTCAGAGATCGACAAGGACTAAGAGATGGCGATGATACGAGATGGAGAAAAAGAAGACCTATCAAAACCAAGCAGGAACTACAAGACGAAATAATACGTCCCAAAGAATTAAAAATAAGACTTCCCGTTACGGTAAAAGACCTTGCTGTCGCGATGAAACTAAAAGCTTCACAACTCATTGCCAAATTATTCATGCAAGGTACTGTCCTTACATTGAACGATTGTCTAGATGATGAGACAACCGTACAGCTCTTGGGAAATGAATTTGATTGCGCTATCACGATCGATACTTCCGAAGAAGAACGTATCCGAATAACGGGAAAAAGCATTAAAGAAGAGATCTCATCTACTGATGCTACTCTTTTACAGCTACGTCCTCCCGTAGTTGCTTTTATGGGGCATGTGGACCATGGTAAAACGAGTTTAATCGACAAGATCCGCACATCTAATGTTGCCCATTCGGAAGCGGGAGCCATTACTCAGCATATCGGAGCCTTTAAGTGCGAAACTCCAGTTGGAATCATTACTATCTTGGATACCCCAGGCCACGAAGCTTTTTCTTCCATGAGAGAGCGAGGGGCTGATGTAACCGATATCGTTGTCTTGGTTGTGGCGGGAGATGAAGGGATTAAAACTCAAACTCTCGAAGCTATTCGTCAAGCTCAAGACGCAGGTGTTTGTTTAGTAGTTGCCATCAACAAGTGTGATAAACCAAACTTTGATGCAGAGACCGTCTATAGACAGCTTGCCGATCAAAACCTTTTACCTGAAGTTTGGGGCGGATCCGTTATCACGGTGAACTGCTCGGCTGCAACGGGAGAAGGGGTTAAAGAACTTTTAGAAATGCTAGCTCTTCAATCCGAAATCTTAGAACTTAAAGCCAATCCTGCTGAAAGAGCTCGAGGAACCGTGATCGAATCGGAGATGCATAAAGGTCTTGGACCCGTTGCTACGATTTTAGTACAAAACGGAACCCTCCGTTCAGGAGACTCCCTTGTGTTCGATGAGCTCTACGCTAGAGTAAAAACGATGCATGACGAGCATGGAAAAGAGCTTTTAGAAGCAGGACCTTCTACACCAGTAAAAATAACGGGACTTTCAGGAATCCCTGCTGCGGGCGGCGAGTTTATCGTAGTTAAAAACGAAAAAGAAGCAAAAGAGATTTCCGAGAAAAGAGAAGGACAAAGAGGTTCTTTACTTTTACAAGTCAAAAAAGCTTCTTTGGAGAACTTGCTACAAAATAAAGCGGATTCTGGCACGAAAAAGACCTTAAAACTGATTATCAAAGCGGATGTTCAAGGATCTTTAGAAGCGTTAAAAACTTCTTTACGTAAGCTCCCTTCTCAAAAAGTTGATATCCTCTTTATTTCGGAAGGAGTCGGAGAAATATCCGAGTCCGATATTCAATTTGCAGCTACCTCTAAGGCTATCATCCTCGGGTTTCATACAGGAATTGAAAGTCATGCAGAAAGCTTGATTAAACAAAATAAAGTAGATGTTCGCTTACATGACATCATCTACCATGCCGTAGATGACGTAAAAGCCGTTATGTTGAATTTACTCGATAAGATTCCTCAAGAGAATGAGTTAGGTGCGGCTGTTGTAAAAGCGGTATTTAAATCTTCACAACTCGGAAACATTGCAGGTTGTCAAGTCGTAGAAGGATTAATCCGAAGAAATTGCCATGCAAAACTCATTAGAAATAAAGAAGTCATCTGGAAAGGGCCTATAGCCTCTTTAAAGAAAGTAAAAGAAGACGTAAAAGAAGTTTCCAAAGGACATGAATGCGGAATCCTTTTACAAGGATTTACTGACTATAAAGAAGACGATCGCATTCAAGCCTTTGAGATCACTTACTTGCAACAAGAACTTACCTAGGAAATATGGCTAAGACAAAAAGAACAGAAAAGCTAAATTCCCTTCTTAAAGAAGTGATTTCAGAAATTATTACTAAAGAAGTAAGAGACCCAAGACTTGGGTCTCTTATTACCGTTACTTCCGTAGATATCACTAAAGATCTACATAATGCTAAAGTTTATGTCAGTGTGATCGGAGATGCCGAAACTAAGAAAAAAACTTTAGAGGCTTTACAATCTGGAGCTGGATTCATCGCTGTCAACTCTTCTAAAAAAGTTGTAATGCGCTTTTTCCCCGCTCTCATCTTCAAACTCGATGACTCCGTAGATAAATTTACGGCAATCGACTCTCTTTTAGGTAAAATTCGTATAGAAAAAAATAACCGTCCGGCTACTGATGACGCCGAATAATAAGCCTTCCGGCATTCTTCTTATAAACAAACCTAAAGGAAAAACTTCCTTTAGCTTAGTCTCTGCTGTCAGAAGGGCTAGCGGAGTAGAAAAAGTGGGTCATGCTGGCACCCTAGATCCTTTGGCTACGGGAGTTTTGATTCTTTTAGTCGGTAAAGAATATACCCGTCTTTCCGATTCTTTTTTACACCAAGATAAAGAGTACATTGCGACATTACACCTAGGTGTTCGAACCGACTCTTATGATTCGGAAGGAAAAGTTCTAACAACTTCAGAGATCGTTCCTACAGAAGAAGAAATCCTCACTATCTTAACTAAATTTCAAGGAACAATTTCACAAATCCCTCCCATGTTTTCCGCAAAGAAAGTGCAGGGGAAAAAACTCTATGAGCTAGCTCGTAAAGGGATAGAAATTGTAAGGCAAGCTCAAGAAGTCACTTTAACAACAAAGTTTCTTCACTACGAGTATCCCTTTTTAAGCATACACGTCGCCTGCTCCAAAGGAACCTATATTCGCAGCTTAGCTGAAGATATTGGTCTAATCCTAGGTTGCGGAGCTCACATCTGTGATCTTAGCCGCACAAGATCAGGAGCCTTCTCCATCTCGGAATGCATGGATGGAAATCTTCTTTTTTCTCCCAATCCACCACCACTTCCTCTTATACAGCAAAGCCTAGCCCTATCTCTTTAAGAAGATTTTTATACAATGTAAGAGAGAAAATCGCGAAGTCTTCGGCTTCGTCGGATGAATCGCTACCCTCTTTTTAAGATTTAAACCCTCGAGAATTCCTGCTATATTCATACTTTTCCTGAAGAGGGCTGAGATTTTTTGACGTTGTCAAATTATACGCAAAAAAACATAAGCGTCTGTTAGTTAAACGCTTAATGAATGCTCTTTGAGCTTGTCATATATTTTTAGATTTATTATTTTTTGTACATCTCATAGAGAAATTCGCCCTTGTGAACTGCTCTCTTTTTTGTTATAGTATAATAAAATATAAGCGTAGGCGTATTCATGCAAGATCTCCCTTTTTCTCTTCAGTCTTTTGCTAACATTCGAGAATTTAACTGTCTATATGTGGATAAAACAAAATATGCTCATGACCTTATTGTACAAAGACAAAGCTTTTTCTTATCCCGTCCTCGTAGATTTGGAAAATCCGTATTTATTTCTACGTTAAAAGAAATTCTTTTAGGAAAAAAAGAGTTGTTTGAGGGGCTTTGGATTGCGCGTATTGACTACAAATGGCCAGTATATGGAGTAATTCACTTAGATTTTTCTTCTATTAATAGTAAAGATGCTGTTACGGCAGAGGCTTCTATTTGTCAAAGTTTATCTAATATAGCAATGGAGTATGGACTTTCTGTTTCATTAAGCTCTTCAAGTGCAAATGATGCTTTGACGACTCTTGTACGGACTTTATTCCTTAAATTTAAAAAAGTTGCCATTTTAATAGATGAATATGACCATGCAATCTTATCTACACTTCATAGTCCTCAGTTGCCTGAAGTATTAAAAGTTGTTCAAAGTTTTTTTGCCACAGTTAAAAGCTTAGGGGAATATATTCATTTTCTTTTCATTACTGGGGTAAGCGCTTTTGCTAAAGCTGGACTTTTTTCAGGAATGAGTCATCCAGAAGATCTTTCTAATATGCCAGCATTTGCCTGTGTTTGTGGCTATACGGAACAGGAAATTGACAGGTATTTCATTCCTTATTTAGAAAATATGGCAAAGAAAAAAAGTATGTCTCTTATAGATCTACGAGAGGAGTTGAAAAAACTGTATAATGGGTATCGTTTTGTAGAAAATGCGCCTGCAGTCTACAATCCTTTTTCTTTTATAAAGGCTCTTCGCAGTGAAAAATCTGGAAACTTTTGGTTTGATTCGGGAACCCCCACATTTTTAATAGAGATCCTAAAGAGGGAATACGCTAAGAAAAATCTTAGTATATTTCAAATGGAAGAATTTAGGATGAGTGAAATGGAGCCTAAGTATTTTGATGTAAATGCCATTCCTCTTCCTGCTTTGATGTTGCAAACAGGATACCTCACCATTAAAAGCTTTGCAAATGGAAGCTACACCTTAGGATTCCCTAATTTAGAAGTACAATCTGCCTTGCAAAGGCACATGCTAGGGATCTTGTTAAATTTGGATTTAAATGAGGTTTCCAACTTCGCAAACGATCTAGGGGTCGCTTTGGCTTGTGAAGACATTGAAAAGATCACCTCTTTACTAAAGACGCTATGTTCTTATGTTCCCTCCAAGCTCCACATACCCAAAGAGAAATTTTATCATGCTCTTTTAATTACAACGTTTCAATCTTGTGGAATTAGAACCTTAGCAGAGCACGCAACAGCCGATGGATTTATTGATCTTGTTTTAGAACTTCCTAACCTTTTGTATATTGTCGAAATCAAATTCAATAAATCGGCAAATAGTGCTTTAAAACAAATTGAGGAGAAAGTCTATTATCAACCTTTTCTACAAAATAAAAAACCTATTCGCCTTTTAGGTATTAATTTTACACGTACGACACAAAAGGGAAAAAGTAGCCATTTTAATGTGGCAACAGAGTCAAAGCTTTGGACTGCTAAGAGTTAAACTTTTCATTAGACTGTCTTAGAAAAAATCTTGCTTAACTCGGCTTTTTTTCTTTCGATTTAGCAGTTCGTTCTTTGTATCCTGAAGGAAGTTTGATTGAAACCTCTCCACCTATCGACTACTCGAAAGTAACCATTAATTTTGTCGGAGATATCTTTACCGTCGTTCAAAAAACGAACGTATGCACCGTGCGGTAAATTTTCTTGTATCGGCGCGTTACACCTTAACTAAATCAATAATATTTTCCACATCCAGTACAAACTTATTTAAGGAAGGACCCTCGAATGTTTTTGAGAATCTCTCATACGAGATAAAAGAGCGGAGGCATGCTCTAACATATTTAACTTCCCGTCTTTTTCCATTGTGTAGATCTGATGAGGGTGGATGACATCGCAAAGAGTTCTTAGACTTTCACATTTTAAAACGATGAAGTCGACTTCAGAAAAAGAGGATAGCATTAAGATAAAATCTTCGATAGGCTCGTTATCTTTGATATATACGATGAGCTTTTTTTCTTTATCTTTATCCGCAAGCTTTCTAAGAGTCCTAAATACTTCGTTAGTCATACCGACTTGACTGTCTAGTCCTAAAACGATATATCTCTTCCCTTTTAGCACTTGTTGCAAGGCGTAGAGGTGTTCTTCATCGAAGATCTTATTTTCTACGTCAAATTCTAGCAGTCTTTCTGCTAAAGCAGAAAGATCGATGCGAGCGCATCCGCTTCTTTCTATCGCAATCCCCGCTGCAATATTGGCAAGCTGAGCGGCATATTTTATATCTAATGAGTTGGCAAGAGCTAGACTAATAGTTGCTAGTACGGTATCTCCCGCGCCCGTTACATCTTTTACTTCTTTTGAACGAACAGGGAAGTTTTGAGAGGAACCGTTTCTATGAAAAATAGAAATCCCCGCTTCCGACTTCGTAATGAGAATAGATTCCACTTCACAGCTAGAAAAGATCTTCTCGGCGACCTGCTCTAAGGTTGCAGGAGGTGTTAAGCGAGCTGCCGCATAAGCTTCCGACAGATTCGGCTTAATAATGGTAGCTCCGCTGTAGCGAGAAAAATCTTCCCCTTTAGGATCTACAATAACAAGAACTTTACGCTCATTAGCCATTCGAATGACTTCTTTTAATAAAGAGCAGGTTAAAAAGCCTTTGCCGTAATCAGAAATCGCTACAATCTGCACTTTATCTAAAAGAGCCGGGATGTCCCGCAAGACTTCCGCTTCCAAGTTATCGGGTAAAGGAGATATCGTCTCAAAATCCACTCGTAACACTTGTTGAAGATCTGCAATCAAACGATTCTTCACGGGAGTCTTAAACCCTCTTTCATAAACTAAAGAGTCCGTCTGCACCCCTTCTCTTTCTAAGCATTCTTTAAGTTCGTCTCCCGCTATATCTTGTCCTATACGACCAACTACCGCTACCTTGGCTCCAAGAGCTACTAAGTTTAGGGCTACGTTTCCGGCACCGCCTGCTAAGCTCTCTTCTTTTTCTACAAGTAAGATGGAGACTGGAGCTTCGGGAGATACTCTTTTTACCTTACCCGTTGTGTAGGTATCTAACATGAAATCCCCGATGACAAGGACTCTAACTGGATTAAATCGACTGAGCATTCCGATAAGCTTTACCATCTTGTATCCTTTACTAAATAGTTTTGTATGTAATCAAATACACCTTCTTTAACGGAATATTGGCAAGAAGGGCTGAGGCTCGGATCTTTTCGAACTTTTGTAAGTTTTGTCATGTCGGCGCAAGTGTAATTCTGATACTGTTTTTTTAGATCTTCTGGCATGGGAATGTATTCAATATTTACAGGTTTTCCAAGTGCGTGAAATACAGCTTCTGCCAAGGCGTTCCAAGTTGTCGGAAGACCCGATCCAATATTAAAAATTCCTCCGCACTCATTATCCAAAAATTCACACGTTAACCGTACGGCATCTTTTACATAGATAAAGTCACGGGAACTTTCTCCATCTTTAAATAAAGAGGGTTCAGAAGATTGAAATAGTCGAAGCACGCCCTTATCTTGAACTATAGGACACATCTTATACACCATGGAGGCCATGTGCGCTTTATGGTTTTCATTTGGACCGAATACATTAAAGTACTTCAAGCCAACCAGTTTATCTAATACGCCCTGTTTTTGAGCCCAAAGATCAAATAGGTGCTTAGAAAAGCCGTAGAGGTTTAAAGGAACGAGTTCTTGCAGCAAGGAGTGATCATCATTAAATCCTTTTTTACCATCTCCATAAGTTGCTGCAGAAGAAGCGTAGATGAACCTGAGATTATGTTGCAGAGCATATTCTGCTAAACGGACCGTATAACGATAGTTGTTATCCATCAAGAAGGCCCCGTTTTTTTCAAGTGTATCCGAACAAGCCCCTAAGTGTATGAAAGATTGTATTTCCTTCTCTCTTCCTTCTAAAAAAGAAAAAAGATTAGATGGAGAAATGAAGTCGACAAATGTCTTTCCGATCAAATTTTTCCACTTATCCGTTGTATCTAGATCGTCTACAAGGATGAGATTAGTATGACCCAGATCATTTAATCTTTTTATCACACAAGATCCAATCATGCCAGCAGCGCCTGTAACAATGATCAAAGGGGCTTCATAATTTTTACTTTTCATTCCGACCTCACTACCCAATGCCATTATTCATACCATCTTAAATGTTTTCTTTGAAGTGGTTTTACGGAAAAAATTTGCAACTCGGGGAAATTTTCTTGAAGTTCTGCTAGACGATATTGCGTTTTTGATTCTAAACAGAAAAAAGCCGTACCGCTTCCGCTTAATAAAACGGTTTCAAATCCAAATTCAAGCAAAGACTCTTTAAGTTTTTGCAAAGAAGGATCTAAAGAAAAAGCAGCTTCCTCCAAGTCATTATATAACACTTCTTCTCTTCGTTTTCTTTGAGAAGGATTGCATTTTTTATATACTTCAACCGTAGAAAGCCCAGTCTTTGGCTTCACGATCCAAAAAGGAGCCTCTAAATAAGGTTCTGCATCTACTAATATCTCTCCTCGACTCGAAGCCTTAGCTACTCCCGAAGAAAAGAAAAAAGGAACGTCGGACCCAAGTTCCGCTCCCCAAGACAATAACACTT
>JAZKAC010000072.1:0-14688 GCA_040389325.1 Chlamydiota bacterium
AATATCTACATGCCCCTTGAACGCCGCAAGCATGAGAGGTGTAACTCCATCTGCCTTTTCTTTATCAACAACTGCTCCATTGTCTATTAAAACTTCTACAATATCTATATATCCATTTAGTACCGCAAGTGTGAGAGGTGTAGACCCGTCTTTAGTCAGTTGATCAACATTTGCTCCAGCTTCTATTAAAACTTTAACTATATCTAGGTGTCCGTTGTCTGCTGCAATTATAAGTGCTGTGGTCTCGTTCTTATCCAATTGATTAACATTAACTCCAGTGTCTATTAAGGCTTTAACAATATCTAGGCGTCCTTTTTCTGCCGCAAACATGAGAGGTGTAGTCCCGCTCTTATTTGCTCGATTAACATCTGCTCCGGCTTCTATTAAAACTTTAACAATCTCTATATGCCCATTATCTGCAGCAAGTAAGAGAGGTGTATCCCCCACAGCATTGTGCGTAGAAGTAAGTATCTTATCCTTTAATAATGTCTCAACAATATCTATAAACCCTTTTTGAGCCGCAAGCATAAGTGCTGTAGTCACTCGGATTTTTCCACTTTCCAATAAAGCTTTAATCTTTGCCTGCTCGTTTGTTTGAGGGGTTAGGCGAAGAACCTCAGAAGGGGGCTCTTCCTTTTCTTCTGTAGCATTAAGGTGAATTGCTTTACCGATGGCTGTTTTAAGAGAAGATAGAGCTGAATCGGAACTATTTAATATTTTACAACTCCTCTGATAAAGATTAGCAACATAATCCAGATCTCCTTTATTCTGTTCCAATAATTCGGGAGCCTTCAAATATTCATTTGCTATTTTCTGAATGGTGGCCTTAATTTGCGATTCTTCGGCAGAAGACGAATTTTTTTCTTCGTAACTTGTCAGTTGCTGTTCGAGTAAACTTAAATGTTCTCTTAAAAAAGAAAAATCGCCGGACATAAGCCTCTTATATTACTGCATAATATGAGTGCTTATACTAAATGCAAAAAAAATTAAACATATAAATCTTATTTTAGGATTTTGTATTAGAGAATTTTACAAAAAATCAATATTTTACAAAAAGCTCTCTTATAGGCTATACTCGTTATCTCAATCAAAAAAAAAGAAAAAAACTATGACTATTCTTATGCCTCAATATTCTGAAGAAGTTTGTGAACTTATTGAAAGAATTATTAAGAGTTTCTCTACAAGAATGCTAGAAAGAATGAAAGAAAAGCGATCTCGGATTCAAAATCATAGTAAAGATATAGTTAACGTGGCATTTACGGTGGCTTCTCAGCCTTTATACCAAGCAATGCTGGGAGGATACTTTTTGCAGGTTAATTTAACATCTTCAAAAACATTGAAGATGGCCTGTGAAGGGTACTGTTTGGATGAGAGAAATTCTCATAGTTTAAGCTCTCTTTTCTATGCTCTTACTCATTTGTATTATTTACACTTATGTCATGTTCCGATAACTCTTTACATCACATCTTCTAAAGCGTTAGAGCTTTTGGAAAACCTACAAATAAAAAATGATCCTATTGCCGAAGCCGTAGCACTTTTGTTGAAACATCTTCCTGAAGTGACGATCAGTCCTTGTTTGAAAGGTCTTTATTTCGAGAA
This sequence comes from Chlamydiota bacterium, assembly GCA_040389325.1. GTDB lineage: Bacteria > Chlamydiota > Chlamydiia > Chlamydiales > Rhabdochlamydiaceae > CAIJXB01. Next base: position 1,600 of record JAZKAC010000072.1, read on the forward strand.
GATGCAGACAAAACTGTATCGGATCAGTTCTAGAGAAATAAATGAAATCATGTCTTTAGACTTTAAGATATTATCAAATAATCTGCTTCATGGTTAAGAAAAAGCCGGACTTCGTAGTCCGGCTTTTTTTGTTATACCGATTTGAGACTGCTGATGGCAGCTTCGTAATCAGGTTCTTGAGTGATCTCCGAAACAAGCTCGCTATGCAATACTTTATTGTCTTTTCCTAGAACTAACACGGCTCTTGCAGTAAGTCCCTTTAGAGCTCCATCGGTGATGTTAACTCCATAATCTTCAGGGAAGCTACTTCTAAAGGCCGAAAGTGTAATCACATTTTCCAGGTTTTCAGCTTTACAAAAACGGGAAGCTGCAAAAGGCAAATCCATGCTGATATTAATGATGACAACATCAGTAATTGCGCTAGCTTTTGCATTAAAAGCATGCATGGATTTAGAACAAACAGGTGTGTCTAAGCTGATGAAAATATTGAGTATTTTATTTTTATCCTCAAAAGAGCTTAGGCTCTTAGTGCTTAAGTCTTGGCTAACAAGTTCAAAAGAAGGAGCTATGCTACCCATCTTTGGAAAGCTTCCAGTTACGTGAATGGGCTTTCCTTTAAATTTTATCTCGTTCATTAAATTTCCTTATGGTTGGTTTTTTTGAAAATGATGAATTAAGGTGTCTTCGGTGTGTACTTTTTCAAGAAAAGAGCTGATGGGTCTAATCCAAGGTATGGCCTTTGAAGGATCGGAACCGGCTTCTTGATGATAAAGGACACCGACTTCTTGTGTTGCTTCTAAAATAGCTAGGCCCGTGACTTTATAGCGAGTGTGGTTGCGATAATGTGTGTAGATGGCGCCGACTTCAACTTGATCGTGGGCTTTTGCAAGTTGCAAGAGAAGTACTTCTTCCGATGAAAGCGTTGATGAAGGAATCATTAAAGCTCCGAGTGTTACATAAGATGTCTGATCCTACTCAAAACGTCTAATTTTTTCTATTAAATAGTTTTTGTCTTATCATGAACGGATTTGGTTGCCGCTTCGATGAACGCTTTAATGAGAGGATGACAAGATCCTGTAAGAGCTAAACGTTCTGGCTGATAAAGCGTGGCTATAAAAAATGGATGGCTCTTTAACTCTACTACGCGTACATTTTTGGATTGATCCACTCCCGTGATGTGTAGCTCCGAATGTTTTTCTAATAGATATTGATAAGCGGGGTTTACGCCGTAGTTACAATTAAACATTTCAAAGATGTGCTTTTCCCCGTAAATTCTTTCTATTTGGGATAGTAAAGAGCAGGTGAGAGGGGAGATCAAAGCAAATGAGGTTTTGGGATTAGACTCTAAATGATCACTTCTAGGTAAAAGTAAAACGTTTCTTGCGTATTCAAGAACGGTATGTTGAAATCCGCCGCAGGTCCCTAAGAAGGGGATTTTGTTTTCTCTTGCTATCTTTATAGCCTCTAAGACTCCTTCCATATTTTCATAAGGACTGCCAGGAACGCACCAAATACCATGGTATTCTAGAAGATGCGGTAAGGTTGTAGAATCAAGAGATTTCGTGGGTATCCAAGAAAAGGAGACTTCGGTATTAAGAGCTTTTGCTGCTAGGTCGATAGAAAGAGGAATGCCTTGATGAGCTAGGCTTGTTGCGCTGTAGTCACCTACAAGCGCTATACGAACGGAAGATTGCATAGAACTCTCTTTTTTATAATTTATAAGAAGTGTAGCATAGATGGAAATTATGGGGTGTAGTTGTATGAGAAAGAAAATATTTATTGGAATGATGCATGTCGCTTTATCGGTTTTTTGTACAACTTCTTATCTTTGCAGTGAAGACATCTGCTTTTTAGATCATGCCATAGTAGGTATTTATGCAGTTCAGAGCTCTACGGGAAAAGTGCTGATAGAAAAAAATAGCGAGCTTAGCTTAATACCTGCTTCTTGTATGAAGGCTGTGACAACTGCGGCAGCCTTGCACATATTAGGACCTAACTATCGTTTTGAAACGAGGTTAGAATATGATGGAGAGATAGATGAGGAAAAAACTCTTCATGGAAATCTCTATATTAAAGGGGGAGGAGATCCTTGCCTCGGATCGGATCGTATAGCAGGTGTATTGCCGTGGGAAGAACAAATAAAAGCATGGTCACAAGCTATCCAAGAACTGGGGATTTTAAAAATAGAAGGTAGGGTGGTAGGGGATGCAACTAGCTGGGAAAAGGCTCTTGCCGTTCCAAGTTGGAGTTGGGAAGATTTAGGTAACTATTACGGAGCGGGTGCCTGCGCTTTATCTTTTCATGAAAATTCTTATTCGCTTTTTTTAAAACCCGGTGACCTAGTTGGAAAAGAGGCAACTATTTTACGCACTGATTTCCCTGTAACCTCTCTTGCCTTCCAAAATGAGGTGAAGACGGGACCTGAAGGATCAGGCGACCTGGCCTGTATTTATGGATCGGAATTTTCTCCTACCCGGGCTATTAGAGGCACAATTCCCTTTGGGGTAAAAGAGTTTTCTATTAAAGGGGCTATTCCCGATCCCGCAGCTACCTGCGCCGCTTTATTAGAAAAAGAGCTTAAAGAAAGAGGGGTTGTTATTTTAGAAGTAGACGGATCTTTTCAAAAGGGAAGAGTGTGCATCCATAAAACGTATTCTCCTAAGATCCAAGAAATTGTCCGAGAGACGAATCAAAAAAGTATCAATCTGTATGCTGAGCATCTTTTAAAAAAGATGGGAGAGATGATGTATGAAGAGGGATCTACGGAGTCGGGAATTAAAGCCGTAAGAGCTTTTTACCTCTCGCAAGATTTGGATCTTACTGGATTTAATATGGTAGACGGCTCCGGGCTTTCAAGAAAAAACCTTGTCACGGCAAAACAGCTTGTTTCTATGATGCTCAAAGTTAAAGAACTAAATATTTTTCCCATTTTTTTTGAATCTCTTCCTCAAAAAGAAGATGGCATACGAGCTAAATCGGGTTCCATGTCCTTAATTCAAGGATATGTGGGCTATATGGAAGATGTAGCCTTTGCTATTTTGGTAAATCAGTGCCCTGAGCCTCAAATTAGGAAAAAAACTATCGAGGAGTTTTTCTCGCACCTTACCGCTCTTAATAAAAAACCTCTATAAAAAAGCTTTTTTTTATCCACTGACTCTGTGATACTGCGTCTCCGTAAAATAAGATGATTTCAGTTTTTTTATAAATTATTAAACATGTAAGTGAGATGTTATGATTAGCGGATTATCGACGTTAGGGGACTTAGTTATCCGTTATACTACAGGTCCAACCAGTACGGGTAACTCCAAAGACAAAAATACGGCAGCGATAGTTGGCGGTGTTACTCTAGTTGTTTTTACAACAGGAGCGCACTACGGATTAGGGGCTATTTCTCGCAGTCTTGCCCCTAGAAAGATAGTAAATATCCAAGAGGATGCAAATCAAAAATGGGGACTGCCTCCGAACATTAAGAAAACTTTGGATAAGCTTTTTGAAGGCTCCTCTTATCGTTCGGTTGATGCTCTGCCTTTTTATCCCGCCATACTTGATCTGGGAGATAAGGCTGATCCAAAAAATTATGTTAAAAGAGAAAAAATGGAAGCTCCCATTATGAAAGGAACGGTAGGAGCGTATCGATTTATTGCGATTAAAGTGGATGCGGAGCCTTCGAGTGAATATGTTCGAAAGAATTGCAATGTCGTTGGTGATTATTCTCTTAATTCAGAGGGCTCTAAAGAAGAAAGAATCCTTTTGCTTCATCAGTATTATCCTGATGGGCCGCATCAGGAGGGGGAAAATGGAGCTCTTCTATGGTATGCAGGAAGAGGCCAGTCCGATATCCATCCCGAGTTTCTTGAAATGGTTTTTACTTGTCCAGAAGATGGGTCAGGTCCTATTCAAGAGCAAAAAGAAAACTTTAAACGAGTTAAAAACCTTATTAAAAATAGTGTTCAAGAAGATAGGAAAGGACTTATTTGGACGATTCCTCAAACGGGTGGTGTATAGCCATCCGTTACGTTGTATCCAAGTAATGGACTTTGCATTTTATTTATTTCAGAAAAAACCTCAATAAAATAAGATGATTTTAGTTTTTTTATAAATTATTAAATATGTAAGTGAGATTTTATGATTAATAGATTATCGACGTTAGGGGACTTGGTTATCCGTTCTGCTACAGGGCCAACGGGTACGGGTAACTCCAAAGACAAAAATAGGGCAGCGATAGTTGGCGGTGTCACTTTAGTTGTTTTTTCAACAGGGGCGTACTACGGATTAGGTGCTATTTCTCGCAGTCTTGCACCTAAAAAGATAGTAAACATCCAAGAGGATGCAAATCAAAAATGGGGACTGCCTCCGAACATTAAGAAAACTTTGGATAAGCTTTTTGAAGGCTCTTCTTATCGTTCAGTTGATGATCTTCCTTTTTATCCAGTTATACTTGGTCCAAAAGATAGTGTTGAAAGAGAAAAAATGAAAGCTCCCATTGAGAAAGGAACGATAGGGGGGAAACGATTCATTGTGATTCAACTGGATGCGGAGCCTTCGGATGAACATTTTCAAAAGAATTGTCCTATGGTAGCGGAGCAGCTGATTGGTCTTCAGGACCGTAAAGTAAAAAGTGTCCTTTTTCTTTTTCAATCTCTTCCAGATGGGCCGCATAAGGGAGTGGAAAATGGAGCTTGTGTGTGGGATGGAGGAAGGGGTGACTCTTCTTTAGAGCCTAAGTACTTTGAATGGAATTTTACTTATTCGAGCGATGGATCAGGTCCTACTAATAGCCAAAAAGGAAACTTTGAGCGAGTTAAAAACCTCATTAAAAATGGTGCTCAAGGAGATCTTAGAGACCTTGTTTGGAGGATCCCTCAAGAAACGGATGGTGTATAGCCATCCGTTATGTTGTATCTAAGTAATTATTTATTTCAGAAAAAACCTGTATAATAATCATTATATCTATTAACATTGTAGTTTTTATAGATTTCTAGACAATTTCGGGAGAATACTATGTTTCGTAAAATGCCGATTATTTTACTTGTCCTCATCGCTGCAATAGTTATTTTATTCCCCTGGCTTTCTCCGACGTGTAAATCGGCGCTATATGGAGTTAGTCTGTCTCTTAAATCTTTAATCGTGTTTGTACTTCCCTTTCTCATTTTCGGTTTGTTATTTAAAACGGCTATGGGATGGGCTAAAAAAGCATCCAAGTGGGTTTTTGGCTTGCTGGGCATTATCTGTGTCTCTAACTTCACTTCAACCATGGTGAGTTATCTAGCAGGATCTCTTGCTTATCAATTTGATCTATCGGTTACGACTTTACCTGAAGCGATTTCTTTAATTCCTCTAGGAGATCTTACCTTACCAAGATTTATAGGCAACAGCCAAGCTATGTTAGCCGCTTTAGTGCTTGGGATGCTTTTTGGATGGATCAGTCCTGCTAAGGGAGAGAAGATCTCTTGTTATCTTGAGAAGATGGTTTCTTACATTTTAAAGAGTATTCTTTACGTGATTCCTTTTTTCATCGTGGGCTTTGTCGTTAAGATGATTCACGATGGAGTTCTTGGTATGATCTTTCAAAGTTATCTTGTGATCTTTGCCTTGGTGGCAATTGCAGTCTTTACTTACATCGGTTTTCTTTATTTAGCGGCAAACGGCTTTCAATATAAAGCGTGTAAAAAAAGTCTTAAAGATCTTTTCCCTGCAGCGATTGCCGGATTCGGGAGTATGTCAAGTGTTGCGGCTATGCCGTTAACTCTTTTGGGGGTTGAGAAGAATGCCAAAAACCCGGATGTATCACGCTCTATCATCCCCGTAACGGTAAATATTCATTTAATAGGGGATTGTTTTGCTATTCCTATTTTTGCCTTTGCGATCTTAAAGAGCTTCGGGGTTGAAGAGCCCTCTTGTTTTAATTACATTGTATTTGCTTTTTACTTTGTGCTGGCGAAGTTTTCCGTAGCTGCCGTTCCAGGTGGTGGGATCCTTGTCATGCTACCTATCTTAGAAACATATCTAGGATTTAACGGAGAGATGCTTTCTTTGATTACAACTTTATATATCTTATTTGATCCTCTAATCACCTCGGCAAATATATTAGGCAACGGTGCCTTTGCTCTAGGAATTGGAAACCGGATCAAGAAGACGATTGCAGATCCAGTATAATTTTACTTACTTAAATTTTGGCAAACTTCGCTTTACAATTGCATTTATGCAGCTGCCTAAACATTTAGTAGGAGAAGAGGGAGGGAGAGCTTGATGGGTTTCTTTGTCTATAGTCTCTTTATCATGAAAAGGGGATACGATTTCTGGGTTCTCATTCTCTTTTTTCGAGGATTCTTCAATAAGTGAGGAGGGATGTTCGTTAACCAAAGGGGGGGTGGCTCTTTTTTCGACTACTAATGGGTCGGTTTCTTTATTTAAGCGGAACTCACGTAACTCAATAGCGCTCACTTCCTCAGTATTATTTGTAAGATGATTTTGAACCAAGACGGTTACCTTTTGGTCTTCTTCCTTAAGGAATGAATCGACAAACTCATATTCCATATCATCACGGTTCGTTACTGTAGGAATGGTCATATATGTCCTTTTTTAAGATTCTTTTTTGGAGGGGTCACCTAGGAATAAATCGTACAAAACTTTAAAGCAGTTGGATTCGACTAATTCGGAATCGGCTTCGGGAATTGAGACTTTATCCACGAGTGGGTTTGTTGGAGAAGAAGGTGGAGTCGGGGTATGTTTGGGATCAAGCGTATTTTGAACAACCTCAGTTATTTCTTCGTTTTTGGACGCGGATGTCCCTTCGATAAACACGTATAGAGAAACATCTTCTTGAGTTTTAATTTCAGAAACGCTCATATAGATCCTTTTAAAGTAGGGGTAGTTTGTTTCTTTTTCGTTGTAAGTAGAGAGCTCCTCCTATAGAGGTTGCTGCTAAGATCCATATAATAGATCTTGGAAAGTTGATAAAGGGGTAGGGGGGTTGATTCGGATGTCCAAAGCGGCTTCCGAATGGCCAGAAAAGAAAATCGGGAGCCCCTCTTAGGTTCTCTTGAGGTACAAAACCAAAAACACGGCTGTCTGCACTGACGGCATGATTGTCTCCAAGAGCAAGGTAGGTCTTTTTAGGTACGGTAAGTCCATATTTTTGGATAAAGGGAATGTTTAGAGTCCCGTCGGGATTCGTAGGAGGCCCCATATCCATAAAGGGAAGATAAGGATGATGAGTTGAGGATCCAGTTTGCTTGGCTGCTTCTTTATTTTCAAAGTCCACCAATGTAGAGTCATCCGAAGTCATTAGAGGAGCTCCTAATGCGTAAAGGGACTTATCACGGAAGTAGACGTAGCGAAGAGGGAAATAAGGGGTATAGCGATTTTCAGGGGAGAATCGGGTGTCGAACTCCATACCTAGATTGTAGAAAAGTTGCACTCTTTCGGGGCTAAAATCATAGAGGGGATGAGTTCTTTCAAGTTCAAAAGCAAGTCCTTGGAAAGAGATCTTATAGGCCGTTCCATAGTAAAATTCGTAGGTGCCGTCTGGTATGCCCTGGAGCTTTGGTAGGTAGGGGCTTTCTAAAATGCTCTCTGGTCTTCCGTAAGAATAAGCTCTTTCATCTTTTACAAGAAAACGAACCGTGTAAAGATTCGAAAATAATGTCTTAAGATGTTTTTCCGTTAAGGGAATAATAGAGGTGCTAAGATCCAGTTGAGGACGCATGCGTCCTCTATCATCTTTACTGACCCTTAGATCTTGTAAGCTAGGATGATGCTTGATTTCCATATAGAGCGTTCCTGTAGAAAGGTCATTTGAATTTTCGGAGGTATTTTGTAGGAGCTGCTCTTTTGTGAGGAGTCTTGCCATTCCGAAGTTATTCATGCCCCAAAGATCGCCGTATTGGATGGACTTATCGGATGCAATGTTTGGAGTTAAAGGCGTTGATAGCACCTGTCCTGAGGTTTGATGAAATCCGAAGACGGATAGTTTAGCTATGGGCTCATTCATCTGACGGAGGATGACAGGCGTGTAAATCCCATTTGTCGGGTAAGAAGGTGTCGTTACCGTTCCTTCAAACTGCAAGAAGGGGATATGCTCGATAAGGTCTAGGCGAGCGGGCTGAAGCTCTTTTGAGATGTCTGTACCTTCTTTATCAATTCCATAAAGAAGCCCTCCGTAGAAATATAGGGTGTCTTCAGGCTTGCCCATCAACCTTTTGATATATTGTTTTTTTCCTGGGAAAAGATAGAAGTACCTGGTGTCAACATCGCGGATATCCATGTTCTCGCCCGTAAAGACGAAGATGCCGTTTCTTTCGACAAGATCGGGGGAGAAATAAAAATGACCTGTTGAAAAAGGAATGTTGATGCCAAAAGTAGTTTTAGAAACCATAAGATGATCTTTTTCTTTCAAGGTAGGACGCATGGATCCTGTAGGGATCTCATAGAGTTCAAACCATAAAAGTCTAATGATGACAGCAAAACAAAGGGCAACCCCAAGACCTAAAACGGTAGTTCGAATTTTTTCGAAAGAGCTTTTAGGCAGTAAGGTTTCTATCAGTTTTTCTAGAGTAGAGGCCTGCTCTTTAGCCGCTTTGGTGTCTTTTTGTAAAAGGGCTGTTTGCAAGGCTTTCAAGTGGTATTCAACGGTAGCTCTTTGCTCTTCATTAAGGGTGTTTTTCTTTTTTGTGTAGCGATGAAAGCTAGCTCTTAAGATGTGGGTACATTTTTTACGGATAAGATAAGCAGGGCGCAAAGAGATGTTCATAAAAAGAGAAGCTCCACATAAGGGTTAAGAGGCGCGAGTATAGAGAATTTATGGAATATGGGCAAGACGTACAATTTTATAAAAAAATTTAAGCAGTATGTTCTTCTTGTGGAAAGTTTTTTCGGCAAAAAGAACCGTGGGGTGCAGAGGATCTGCAAGGCGTGCATTTTCATAATAATGTTTGGCTAGAGAAAATTGTTTGATTTTTAGATGGTAGTGACTTGCCACCATCATAAATCCTCTAAATTCGGAAACGTGAAAAGATGTTCTTTTGGGGAGGAGTTCTTTTAAGTTGAAGGAAGGGAAGATAAGGGGGATTTGATCGATCTTATTTTTTCGAAGGCATTGATCCGCATAATTTATTTTCGCAAAGAGGTAGTCTGGATATTTTTGAAAAGAGGCCAGTGTTAAATTTTCCGCTTTTTCAAGTTGTCTATTTTGCAAATGCAGGTAAGTGATGAGATTATCCAATTCTTTACTGTCTTGGACTGTAGATTGCCATTCTAAGGCTTTTGGGTAAGCTAGTTTCGGGTGTATTTGTGCTTCATGCAGAAGATCTTGGAATTTTATCCGTTCTTTTTGGGAGAAAAACGTATTTAAGGAATCTTTATGATCTTCATATGAGATCTTATAACCATCTATTTCAAGCGAGGAAATAGGGAAGGAAGGGGCAAAATAATTTTGATGAGATTTTTTCGACATAAAATTTTTCCTATGTATATTATCATGACAGAGTTGCAATAAGATGCCAAGGTTTTTATAAGGAAATCGTGTGGGAAGTTTGTTTATAACCAGAAGAATTTCTTTAATACCATCTCATGTGTTTGATGTAAATATTTTATTTTGCTTAAGGGTTTTTTCAGTGGTGAGTGTTTTTAAGTTGTTTATTTTTAGAATGATGGGATTTTTTATGAAAAAATAGCAAATTTATATTGCGTGAAAATCAGGCTATTTTTTTTGAGAATAAAATTGTTCATAACTTGCGGAGTGTTAAGGGTTCCAAAGGAAAATGTCTTCCGATTCGGCAGAAGATTTTGTGGCTCCTTCTGCATAAAGAAGCCACTTATAGCGATGATTTTTGCTAAGAAAAGAGGTTAGGTCTTTAGAAGAGATCAGTAAATCGTAAGTCTCTTGGGTCTTGCCGGGTTTGAGTGTAAATGGAATTGGACCGATTCGTTCCGTTAAACGAGTGACATCAAAGACAAATAGGGTAAAGTTTTTATAGTAGGAGGGAGCTTTGATCGAAAGGATTCGTTGAGACTCTGTTTTTTCAGAGGATTTTAAGATATAAGGAGCTCTCTTAGGTACTAAATGTGCAACGGGGGATATCAGATTTTTTCCGAAGTGAACGCCTCGGATGGAATAATTGAAGTGTCCGTTATTGGCTTCTATCCAAAGGGGAAAGAAGGATTTTTCTTTTGAAGGGAAGTATAAAGTGATCCGGCAAGAAGATAGCAAGGTGTCATCTTTAGGCCAAGAGGCTTTCCAGGTCTCGCAAGGAACTTTAATTTTTTTGGAAGAAGAGGTTAGGGTAGGGGTCCAAAAGGGTCTATGATCAGGCTCTCCTTGAGCGGGAGGGTGTCCTATTTTTTTCTTTTCATCCTGGGGCACTTGAGATAGGTTCAAAGATAAAAGCTTAGAAAAAAAGTGTTCGGACTCTTCTATATACAGCCATCCCCTTTTGGAACAAGAGTAGCATTCTACGAGTTTTAAAGTGTGGGGATCGATTTCATATTGAATCCAAGAGCTGTGCCCAGGAGCTCCGAGACTCATCCAATCAGCCCAATCCATTCCAGGAAGATAAATCTTATGGCAAGGAATGCTTACCTCTTCAAATACGATGGAGGTGTCGGTTTTTTCTCGAAGAAGTAAAAGAGAATAATTTTTATCTTGTGTCGTAACAATATAATCCCCTTTTTCAGCCTCTAATAATCGATCTGCCATTTTAAAAGCATGTAAAGAAGAAAGACTTAAGATCGTTAAGATGAGAAAGGAAAAAAAACGCATGAGGAAGGCTCCTTATAGCTCTTGAAAATTCCTGTATAAGTTTTTTTTTAATTTTGTCATAGGATTACTTTTGACGATTCCATAAGGAGCATCCGGCAACTCAAAAAAGAGTCTTTTGTTGTTGCTGCCGGATGAAGACATAAGCCTACCTACGTGGTTGTCTGTTATTTGAAAATCTTGTGTTTGTAGGTCTTCTGCTGTCTTTTTGCAAAAGAGGTTGAGCCTTTATAGAAGGATCGGGTTCATAAGAAGGAATAGAGATTTTTGGAATCTTCTTTTGAAGAAGACGCTCTATAGCATGTAGAAGTTGCTGCTCATCGATAGATACGAGAGAAACCGCTTTTCCCGTATGCCCAGCTCTTGCCGTACGACCGATTCTATGAACATAATCTTCAGGAACATGAGGTAGATCAAAATTTACGACATAAGGTAACTGATCGATATCAATTCCTCTAGCTGCAATATCTGTGGCTACAAGAACTCGAACGGCATTTTGTTTAAAATCGTGTAGGGCCTTTACTCGAGCTCCTTGGCTTTTATTACCATGGATAGCTGCAGAGCTGATCCCATCTGCTTCAAGTTGGCTTGCAAGACGGTTGGCGCCGTGTTTTGTTCTAGTAAATACAAGAACCTGTTGCCACTTTTCCGAGCTGATCAAATAAGAAAGAAGTTTTTGTTTCTTCTTTGTATCTACAGGGTGAATGACTTGAGAGACGCCTTCTGCCGTAGAGTTTTGAGGAGTAGCTTCTATAACTTTAGGGGAGTTAAGAAGGCCATTAGCCAGTTGTTTAATAGTAGGGGAGAATGTAGCGGAAAAAAGAAGGTTTTGTCTTTTTTTAGGTAGGACGGTTAATATTTTGCGAATATCATTGATAAAGCCCATGTCCAACATTCTATCGGCCTCATCTAAGACTAGTACTTCAAGATGAGAAAGATCGATCGCTTTTTGTCTTATAAGATCTAAAAGTCTACCAGGTGTTGCAACAAGAAGATCGACGCCTCTTTTTAATTGAACGATTTGCCCATGAATACCAACTCCGCCAAAGATAACTGCCGTTTTAATGGGTAGGTACTTTGCGTAGGTTTTAAAGCTGCCCTCAACCTGACTTGCAAGTTCTCTAGTAGGTGTTAAAATTAAAGCTTTAATGTTGGTAAGCGCATGAAAAGGCTTCTTTGTACTAATATTTTGTAAAATAGGGATAGCAAAACCACCTGTTTTTCCGGTCCCTGTCTGAGAGCTGGCTAGAAGATCGCTCCCTTGTAAGATTTCCGGGATCGCTTGCATTTGGATCGAGGTAGGTGTTGTGTAACCGGCTTCTTCTATAGCACGAAGAAGTTCAACTTTTAGAGGAAAATTTTTGAAAGACATAACGACTTTTGGTAAAAAATAATACAATTATTATCGCATTCGATTGGATTATAGTAAAGGATTGAAAATTACATAAAAATTATTTTCGGGTAATTTCCTGTTATTAATTTATTCTTTGCACATTTTAAAGAAATTAATAACTCAATTTAGGATGATTCCAACAAAAAGTAGCGTTAGGATCATCACTGCAATATTTTGATTTTTAGTAATAAGGACTATTGATAAGAAGGCGAGCTTTCTTGCGGTCCTGAGTGAGTTGGATAGTTTTATCCAATTCGCGTTGAACCTTGGCTTTGATTTTTTTAACGCGGGGAGGATCTTGTAAAAAATCTGCAGTGTCAAAAACCCTTATAAAGGGATATGAGACTTTGTCTCCTACGGCTTTTAGATAACGTTCCTCTATTTCTTGAAAGATTTCTACGGATTTTTTTTCGGAATTGGAGAGTTCGGTCATTGCATTCAATACCTCACAAACCCAAGGTTTTACGTGGGGGGGGGTATGAGGGAAGGGGAGCTGGTTAACGTGTACCTGTTCCTTAACGAGTTTGGAAAAGAGTTCTAATTTCCTAATTGTTTGCTTGAGTCTTTCTCTCTTTTCAACGAGGTTCGAGTGTTTTATGGGTGCAGGCGGCGGAGTGTTTTTTGTATAATTATTTATATTCATATATATATTATTAATGGTTTAGTTAAATGAATTCCAAGTTTTTTTTCTATTAAGATAATTTTTTAATTTTATCTTCGATTTTAATTGATACTATTCTGTATTCTTCGAGGGAGATCTTAATACCTTCGGGGTTGTGTAACCGAGCCGCGGTGTCGTAAATTGCTGTAAAGGAATATGGGGTTGAGGCTCCATAGGTGTTTAGGTAGCGCTTTTCTATGTTTTGAAAGATTTTTACTGATTCTTCCCCCGAATCGGAGAGCTTGGTCATTGCGTTGAACGCCTCGCAAACCCAAGGTT
>JAZKAC010000073.1:0-4919 GCA_040389325.1 Chlamydiota bacterium
ATTGAAACAGGCATTTGCTTTAAAAGAGCTATCAGCTCTTTCGGAATAAGCTTTTCTTTTTGCAAAAGCCCTAAGAGGATTTTCATAAGCGGATAAAATCCTTCCAAGGCTTCTCTTAACGCAACCTCAGGCAGTCTAGCTAACGAAGGCTTTTCTAGCTCCTTAGCTTGCAAAGGAGGCTTCGTCGGGAGAGCTTCTTCTTTTGCAAGATATTGTGATACAGACAAAACCTCTTCTTTTTGAAGAGGTTTTGTCTGTATCTTAGAAGGATGTTCTTCTGCAACGAGAGCTTCTGGCAGGGCAATTTGAGCAACTTGTTTTTTAATTAAAATCGCCTTAGAAGGTACAATAACCTCTTGCAGAGAAACACCCGGTTTTTGTATTGCAAAAACCTTCGGTTGTTCCACCAGAGGAGGTGTGGCCTTTTGAATAGCGGGAGCTTTTTGTAAAGGTGCCTTTACCTCTTCTTGAGCAGTAGGTAATGCCTTTTGCAAAGAAGGAGAAAGTAAATATTTTTGCAAAGCCTCTTTGATCTCTAAGGGCAAAGCTTGAGGAAGCTCTTGCAAAGCTACTTGTAAGTTTTTTACAAAAGAGGGAATATTACGCTGCAATTCCTCCAACACTTTTAACTCGGGCCTAGGACCTACAGGTAATTTTATAGGGATCTCCGCCTCTTCGAATATAGGCTGTTTGGGAGAAGTTTTTTGCAAAAGTTCACGCAGCTGCTCAATAAATACGGGCGTTTGGACTAATGCCTGCAAAAGCGCCTTAGGAAGCGGCTGCTTAGTCTCAGGCAGCAAGTGAATGCCCTCTTGTAACTGAGACTGCAAAAGCTCAAAAGCTTGCTTTAAAGGTCTTACCGTTTCGGGGGGTATCTCTAAAGGTTTTGTTTTAGGAGTAGTTTCTTCTTGCGTAGGTTGTTCTAAAATTGACGCTACGGCAGTTGAAAAAGACCTAATACTTTGAGCGAAAGAAACAACGCCAATATCATATTTAGGGGTGAAAGCATGACCATCGGGGAAGTTTACCGAAGCTGGAGTTGTTTTAGTCGGGTGGGAGGGATGGTGAACAACCCCGCCCTTCAAAACGGCGGCAGGCTGTTTACGAAAAGTAATAAAAACGGAAGGAACTCTCTCTGCGGGAGGAATGGACATGGGTTTTCTCGAATAAAGGGGTTATTTTTCATAATGCGAAAAGAACCCCTTTTTGCAAAGGACTTTTTTTACAAACCCTGAGAGTTTCCTGATTCTTTACTTTTTAGAACCTCGGCCACAGCAAGCTTTAAGCTTTGAATCCCTTCCGGAAAGCCGCATTTTCTAAGAATCTCATCCAAGTAGCTGATCTCGGTTTCTAACATGTCTACTTTAGATTCTAAGTAAGCTGTCATTTTCTTTAAATCAGGAAATATCATAACACACCTATTTTTATTATTAATAATATTAGCTACGTATTAAATTATACACTATTAGTATAATAAATTTCAACTATTAATAAATATTTATATAAAAATATAGATTTGTCAATAATACCGTACTTTTTATGCTTTTGTAAAAAAGCAAAAACAAGACTAAAAATATAAAATATTTACCCACAAGGACTTATGTTAATAAGACAAACTTAAAGAATGGAAAGAAGATCCTTTTCGCACGCCTATACTTTTAGGAGGCGCTCGACAAATCGAAAAAAGTTACCTTATTGAGCACTTTGGGGAAAGTTATTTTGAGTCCTTTGTTGCCGTAAACTCACGCTAGGAAAAACCTTACTTTTTTTAGATGAAATTCAAAATTGTCCAAAAGCTATTACACGGCCTAACGCTATTTTAAAGAGGAGCAAAAACCGTTACCTCACGTCAGCTTAAAATATTCACTTGTTTTTGTAGATTTTTTAGATTGAATTTTACTCTATAGAGCCTTATCCTTAAACAAATTGAAATCTGAGGTAAAAAATGCAAAAACTCCCCATAGGCATCAGCGGATTTACCGAATTGCGAAAAAAAAATTGCGTATATGTAGATAAGACAAAACATATCTATTCTTTACTAAAGGACAATTCCAGAACATTTCTTTCTCGTCCTCGCAGGTTTGGTAAATCTTTATTTCTCTCTGCTCTAGAAGCTGCCTTACAAGGAAAAAAAGAACTTTTTGAGGGGCTTTGGATTGCAAAAAGCGATTATTCTTTTGAACCAAAAGGGGTCATTAATCTTGATTTTTCTAAGCTAACCGTCGACAGTAAAGACGGCTTTCTCAGAAGCTTGATCTATGTCTTGAAAGAGATAGGAAAAATAAATGAGGTCCTCTTAGAAGAAAATCCCGATTTAAATGTCGTTTTTATGAATTTGATCTCCGCTCTTTATACAAAATTCCAGTTTGTAGCCATACTCATCGATGAGTACGACTATCCTATTTTACACACACTTCATAAACCCGATCTAGCAAAAGAGATCCGAGATGTAATGAAAAGTTTTTCCTGCGTAGTTAAAGCGCAAAAAGATTTTGTTGAGTTTGTGTTTGTCACGGGAGTTAGCGCTTTTAGCAAGTCAGGTCTCTCTTCTGGATTAAACAATTTAACAAACCTCACCATGAATAAAGAATTTTTCGACGTCTGTGGGTATACGGATAAAGAAGTGGATTTGTATTTTAAAGAACATGTAACAGCCTGGGCTGAAGAAGAAAATATCCCTTATGAAACCTTACGAGAAAATTTAAAGTCTTGGTATAACGGATACTGTTTTAAAGAAAACACCCCTACAATTTATAGCCCCTTCTCTCTTACCTGCGCTTTAAACATTAAAGAAATACAAAATTTTTGGTTTCAGTCAGCAACTCCTCAATTTCTTTTAGATGAGCTTAGTAAACAAGAAAGGCAAGAAGAGTGCAAATTTCTTAATATGGAAGGACTTCAAGGCAGCATGGATTTACTGCAAACGTTTGAAATCGAGTGTATCCCACTGACCGCTCTACTATTTCAGACAGGTTATCTAACAATTGCAGACTATGATCCAGAATCCAGACTATATCAGTTAAGATATCCAAATCTAGAAGTAAAGACAGCAATGCATAGACATCTACTTATAGCCTTAACAAAAATTGCCTACAGCCCCTTTGACACTTTAATTGGCAAGTTGTTTACAGCCTTACGGCAAGAAAACATGGAAGACCTCATAGAATGCTTCACCTCTATCTTTAGCAATATCCCCTATCAAATTCATCAAAAAGCAGAAAAATTCTATCACGCCGTCTTACAAGCCCTATTTGTAGCCTCTAATATTAAATCACACGCAGAGTATTCTACAAGTCAGGGACGCGCAGACATTATACTGGATCTCCCCTCCATGTATTATATACTGGAGCTAAAGGTTAATAAGCCTCCTGAAGAAGCTTTACATCAAATAGAGACTCAAAAATACTACGAGCCTTTTTTGCACCAAGGAAAACCGATCCGTGCCGTCGGTATTTCTTTTACTCGAAAAAATGCATCCAAAAAGGAAAAAAGTCATTTTTCTATTACCTATGCAACAAAAAAACTAAGAGACTAGTCCTTTTCTTCCAAAACGACCTTAGAAAGATAATCCTTCATAAACTCTGGCAAGGAGATGAGCTCCGCAAGGGCATCCAAGTCTGCTAAGGGCCTTCTATTAGAATCTATAGGTTGATCTCCATAACGGAATTCCTTCTTTGGGCATTTAAGCTTATAAACAGCTTTTTCAATCCATTCCGCAATAGAGGCACTCCCTCTATTGTAGGGAGCCATATGAGCAAATAGATACCTAAAAATAGCCATATTTTCCTTCAACTCTTGTTCGGATTTGCAGGTTATACATTTTGTGAAGAGGTGCTTTGCCTCTTTCATGGTCTTTTCTGTGAAATCGGGATCTTGATGAGTCAAAATCAGCTCACCTACGGCCTTGTCTTCTAAATAAGTACCAATAAAGTACTTGTTTATAAGAACACAATAATCGGAACAAGAATAGGATACTCCATTTTTTTCCAAATCAACATGTCCATGAATACCACCTATGTCAGCTTCGGGGTCTTCCCTTAGAGTTGCATGCATAGTCATTTTTAAACAGGTAGTTATATCGACGCCCGATCGCGAAGTATTATCGGAAATTTTTTCATCTTTTTCGATAAATCTGAAAGTGAACTTAGATGTGTACCCTTTAATTTTTGAGATTTTAACAACAGAACGTCCTGATTTTAAATCGTTTATATTATCCTTACACAATCTCAGCAAATTGTACTTTATTTTTCCTGCATACTCTCCATAAGTGCTTTTGCTAAGAAAGGGAGTACAAAGGAGCTGGAGTCTTTTTTCTCCAAACTTGGTATAGTTATCGGTATTCTGTTCTTGAGCAATTTTCATCCGTCTTCGACCTAATGTGTCGACTAGCTTAAGGAAGCATTGACCTACAGCATTACCGCTCTTACTTTTTTTAATCGTATTTTGTATTTTTTTGACTATGAGATTAACAACTTTTCTCGATTCCTCTTCAAAGTATGTCGAGGGTAGCTTCCTTGTTTCATTTTGATACATGTCTTGAACGAGCACATAGCAAGGCTTAGAAAAAAAACTAGAGCGTTTTCTCAAATATAAAGCCTCTAAAACACTTATAGCCAAAATAGCCACAGCCGTGATGCCAGCAAAAACTATAGCTATGGAGGTTTTGTCAAAAGAGCGTGTAGAAAACACAGGCTCGATAAAACCTTGTAAGTTGGCTATGCTGTTATTTATCATTTAATAAGATCCTGATTAAATTAATAAATAGTATTATATCACACTTAATGTTATAAGTAAAATTTTATTTACACTTAAAGCAACCACTCTTCTCTCTAATAATCAGCAACTTAAACTAAATGATCTTTGGCATAAATTCTGACAAGTCAGGTAAAGGTCCTAGATTTTTTACATGGTGTGAGTAT
>JAZKAC010000074.1:0-1412 GCA_040389325.1 Chlamydiota bacterium
CATGTAATCATATATGTGTTTAAGCATTGGTAAGTTTCCTTTTTCACCGATATTACGACTAATGTAGTACCATTTATGTGGATTCGAATGGCGTCGTATAATCCAATCTAACCTGTCAAATGATGATATAAATGAATATACATATCATAAACGGTAATTGTGATGGGGCTCAAGCCAGAATTTAAGACTTGGAGTTTAGGTGTCTCATTTTTCTGCCGACATAACTAAAATATCGGTAAAGGAGGCTGCTAAATGCATGATCGTAGAAAGATTGATATACGCCCGCTTGCAGAAGATTGAAAATCGGCAATCTTTATTTTTCTACCCTTTTTATGAGTCGGGTAGTTATATTTAAACTTTAAGAGTTTGAGTCACGTTAATGTTAAAAGTGGATATTTTTTGAATGGTGAGGTGCTCCTCTAAAGCTTGTAGGAAACGCACTTTCTATTCGGGCCCTCCTTACGGCTTTTATGCAATTTTCTAAGGAAGTAGTTGTTCAAACTCTCATTGAAACCCATTTTGAAGTCATTTCTCATGCTAAAAGCTCTCGATATGCTGAGAATTTTCTTGAAGTAGAATAATCTAAAAGGAATTTTCATACTTCGGTGAAGTCTGTTTTTATTTGCGTAATGGAGTTAAGCTTTTAAGGAGAAAAATGAAGGGAAAAGTTATCTTAGAGCGCGCTTTATCTAAGCTGGGATTAGCTTCTCGAGGAGAGACAAGGCAATGGATTTTAGAAGGAAGGTTAACGGTTGATGGCAAACGGATCAAAGATCCGCTTGCATGGGTTACTCCTGAAAAAAGTGAGTTTGCTCTAGATGGAAAAGTTCTTACGCCAGGAAAAGACATTCTTATTCTTTTACATAAAACCAAAGGTACCGTCACGACGCGTAGTGATGAGAAGGGACGGAAGACCATCTATGATCTTTTGCCTTCTCATCTACATCATCTACATGCTGTCGGTAGGTTAGATATGCACACGACAGGACTTTTATTGCTTACAAACGATACGAAGTTATCTTCTTATTTAACGAATCCCGAAAACAAGATACGACGTATCTATGTTGTATCGGTAAGAGGGGAGATGGTGCAATCGAATGTAGATCTCTTACTGAAAGGAATTGAAGTGGAAGGAGATCTTTTGCAAGCGGAAGGGATCGAAGTTCGTAAGGTAAGCGGTAAAGAGTCTTTGCTGATGGTTACATTAACAGAAGGGAAGAATCGAGAGATTAGGCGAATGTTTCAGGCCGTTAATCACGAGGTTATTGCTCTTAAAAGGATTTCCTTTGGACCCTTTGAGTTAGGAGAGTTGCCGTTGGGAGAATGGAAAGAGTTTTCTCAGGAAAAATTGCATAGTTTTTTATCAAGACTTAATAAAAGAAAATAGTACTTTAGTAAAAACAAATAAAACA
>JAZKAC010000074.1:1422-3193 GCA_040389325.1 Chlamydiota bacterium
GAAAATTAAGGTTGGTGCTCATACTCCTGGTGGTAAGCGTATCGAACCTGCTGCTGCTGCTGCTGATGGTGGAGGAGCTGGTGCTGCATCTTCAACATAGTCTCTCATTTTTGTGGAAGAACAAATAAAACAGTAAAATTTCTTATTTCATATTATATGAATTAGAGATTAAATGGCTGTTACTGGAATTGAAGGAACGGAAATCCCGGCTACTTTTGCAGGCCAGGATCTGTTGGCAACGCTTAAAGTTCCAACTCCTAAGCATCAATTGACCTCCTTGTCGACGGAGTCTTTAAAGGGAAGAGTTGAAAGTAGGAATTTGGATTCCTATGAAATTCTAAAAATTAGCGGACAGCAACCTAGGGCAAACGTCGCTTTAGGAGTAACGGTTGGATTGGTAGCGGGAAGTTGTCTTTCTAAAGATATTCGATTGGGATCTTTTGTAACGCTCTCCGAATTTTTAATCACCTTTCTTTGTGCCGCTGGGGTTATTTATTTAAAAAATCCTAATGTGACATCGAACCTCGATGTTCAAAAAGATACAAAAGAGCGATATTTAGAGGCTCAATCTAAAGCAACTCAAGTTTCTTACCGAACGGACTCTACTGTTTCCTTAATAAGAACTTTGGTAGGTCCTCTAGAGGAAGAGGTTCAGTATAGATGGCTTATGCAAGGCGTTTTTTTGCCGATAATTATTGATGCTTTAGGGCTGACGCCTCCATCTTATACGCCAGCCATTGCTATAGGAGTAGCTGCTGCTGCTTTTGGTGCGATGCATCTTTCGAGTGGAAGGGGATCGGAGATGCCGGCTCTACAGGCAACAATTGGCGGTGTAGTATATGGGATATTGTATAATAAAGCAGGATTGACTGGTACGGTTGCGGCACACTGCTCTTGGAATACGATTTGTGAAGGTGTGCAAATTTCTTGCCGGGTTTTGCAAGCCGATATAATTAATTCCAAGGTGAATGGTTTAACGGACATTCTCCCTATGGACAAAGTGTCAATAGAAAATAGAGAGAAAAATCTTATAACTCTTGGGAACTCCGTTGTAAGTGATCCTGATGATTTCATCCTTTTGTTAATGGTGATAATCTTTAACAAGAGTTTACTTAAAGAGGAAAAGCAAAAACTTTTAAGTCTGATGACGGAGTTATTGCCGAAGGATTCTGAAGTCAGGTCTATTGCTAAAAACATGTTGCATGAAAGAATTTATGAATTCGTTAAAGAGGATGCGGGGGCAGTCGCTTTAATTAAATCGTCTTTTAAAGATTTTGGTCTTCCAGTTTTTAAGAGCTTGGTAACTTACATTGAAAGCCGAATACTCGTTAATAGTGGATTGAAGAAAGAAGAGATAGAAGAGATTACGTGGTTGGCTTTAAAAAAGAGAGGAGAGTGAGACTTGTAGTTCAAGGCGACTTCTTAAAAGGAGTCTTTTCGTTTATACCATCTACCTTCTTTCGGATAGATTGGGCATACATTCGACAGGCATTATCCGTCTTACGAATAGAGAAAAAGAACAAGTTTCGAAAGCAAGATACGATAAGTTGAAGGGGATAGAGGTTCGATTCCTGGGAGGATTGAATGTTTTTTGGCGACTAATCACGAGATAGTTGCTTTTAAGAGGTTCTTCATAGGAGAACTAAGCAAGATTTATCCTTTTTTAAAGATGAAAAATAGAGTGTTTTGATGGCCGATTCCTCTATGAAAAAAAAGAAAAAAAGAAAAACGGTTGCCGTAAAATGATGTGATTATGTATAGTTTTGCCATC
>JAZKAC010000075.1:0-4265 GCA_040389325.1 Chlamydiota bacterium
AAGCCTTACAGTAAAACCTAAATCAATGCATTTTTGAATATTTATTATTTACGATTGATAAAAATTCGTATTTAATGTAATATTTTCATTATTTAAATAATAGTTTTTAATATTGTGACAATACAAAACCTTTCTTCCTCAAATTCATCACATCGTGGAATTTCTTATTTGCCTGAAGTGCTCTTTCAAGAGTGCACAAGCTTTATGAAAATAACAACATCGGACCTTAACAACCCTCGTCTTGTAAATAAAGAATGGAAAAAAGTGTTTGACGGTCCGCTAGGGCAAGTTTTCCGGGATGCAGCCGCTACCGAAGTATCTATTCGCGAAGGGGTTCCTATGGTTCAAGGTGAAAACCGAGATCGTAAAGACGACTACATGTTCCTTCGCTCTATTACCATTAGCAGCAAAGTCATCGGAAGATACTTAGGAGAAGTAGTCGGAAAAGTGCCCCTCATGCGAGAAGATCGTTTTATCCAGTTAAGATACTCACAAGATTACTTCGAACCTAAAAACTCTAAAAGAGAGACTCACATCGTTATTGTAGATCCTTCTCACCTCAAAATAACCGTTGGTCCGAATAGACCTCTAAGAGAGGATTCAGAAGGAACTCTCACAGAAGTTCCTTCAAAAAACAGATCAACACTTCCTAAAAGAGAGATTACTATCCCATTTTCGTTTAAAAACCTTAAAATGCTTGCCGACTTCCCCCTCGCAGGAAATGAAAATGGCCCTTTATTTCGTCCAAATTGTGAACCCAAAGTTTTCAACCAATGCAATACTCCTCCTGACCACAATAAAATACTTATAATGAGAAAAGAAGTTACAGCAACGTATAGCAATTTTGACGGCAAGCAAGGCCAGAGAGCTCTTGTGACAAACCGTAAATGGGAAGTTGTAACAGTGCGTCAAAGAGGATTTCACAATATTATTAAGATATTGGAGACAGGGACATGTCCAGATGGAGGAACTAAAGAGATTTTTGCGCGTGGTGCTGAAAGTTTCGAATTCTCGGGCCGAATTTATAACCCCATTATTGGAGGCTTCAAGCCTAAGATTGGCATGGGCGTCTGCATGCAAAGAGACTACGAGCTCTTTAATGTCGGCGTAGTGCCAGGTATTTTTGCAGAAGTTCTGGACGGTAGCAGTCGATGAAATATAATTTGGATTTGATTTAGTCATCAATAGCTTCCTCATTGGGACTGTCCATCTCCCCTTCAAACTAGTAGCCTAAAGCACATAAGAAAATAGCTGCTGGCAACATAGGCTTGTGCAATAAAATGATTCGCGCTACTATCATCACCATTACTTACTTGCATTGAGATTCATGACTTCTTTTAAGAGTTTTTTTTCTGTCTGCGCTTGTTTTTCCATTGCTCTTTTTTCCACCTTGGAAGGAGGAGAAGATCCCGTAAATAAAGATACCATCGAGGTTCATCTTAAAGAACCCACCTTCAGCGAAGGTGTCTTGGTAACGGATCAGGGCGGAGTTGTCACTGCGGAAGGAATTCGAATACAAGCTAGATCCATCACCTATACTAATAAGACGGAAAAAGGGGAGAAGATCATAAAAATTGTTGCAGAAGGAGATCTCCTTTTTGAGTATCGAGGACAGTTTTTAACGGGTACTAAGCTAGAATACGACTTCATTAAACATACGGGCTCTTTATCGGACGGCAGGACGGCTTATGGAATTTGGTTCATAGGGGGAGATAAGGTAAGATTAGAAGAAGATGGCAGCTTTGTTTTAGAAAATGCTTTTGTAACGACCTCCGAAAATCAAAATAACACTTGGGATGTTCAATCCAAGCATATTTCCTTATCTAAAGAACATGTTCTTTCCGCTTCCAACATCCGTTTAAATTTAGCTCAGATCCCCGTTTTATGGTTACCTACCTTTAAAAGCAATTTAGGTTTTGTAGCAGATCCTCCCATACGTTATAAATTTTTATGGGATAAAGGAGTTGGCCCTAGAGCTACCATTCGATATCGAGTTTTTTCCGTAGAGGATTTTAATCTATTTACCCGATTGGACTATCGTCTGCAAAAAGGGTTTGGTGCTGCTATAGAGTCAGAGTACTACGCTAAAGACAAGCAAACGACGTTCATCACAAGAAGTTATGGAGCTCATGATAAAGTTGTTTATGATGAACATGGGTTAAAAAGATATAGACTGCAAGGGCTCTTATCTCATGAGAGCACGGATGACAGAACACATGTCCATCTAACTTATGATAAGTTCAGCGATTTAAAAATGATTAGCGACTTTCCAAGCTCCGACTTTGAAATCAACACACAAAAAAGAAGTAGGTTACTAGTCACTCACCGAGAGGATACCGTTTTTGGGAGTTTCGATGTATCTGCCAGATTAAACCGTTTTGAAAGCTTAAATCAAAAGCTTCCTTTAGCTAAGGCAGGCATCAGACCTTTTGCTATCGGAAAATCGGGCATCTTATTTGAAAACTTCGTAAGTGCGGGATACTTGGATTATGTCTACGCTCGAGATCTTCTTCATAAATATCCAACCCTTCATGAAACCCATGCAGCTAGACTGGAAACAAGAAATAGGCTCTATCGTCCTTTTTCCATAGGACCTATCAACTGTACGCCTGCTGTTGGAGTTATCGGGCTCTTTTATAATAACAACCCCAACCACACATCTATCGGACAAGGTGTTATAACTTATGGAGGAGGGATTAATGCTCCTTTCTACAGAAGATATGAAAAAGCTCGGCATACGATAGAACCTTACGTAGACTACCTTGGGTTGACGCGTCCTAAAGCAAGCCTTTCCGAACATTATACGTTCACCATCGAAGATGGGTTATATCAGATTAACAGCTTAAGGCTCGGAGTAAGAAATATTCTCTCGTTTGCCAATAGAAGTATTTTTTCTCCTAATTTATCTATAGATCTTTATACGTACGGCTTTTTCCAAGAAAAAACCTTTAGCAAGACCTTTCCTAAGGGGTATCTTTCTTTTGCTTGGAATCAGCCCACCTACTCTTGTGAAGGGACAAGTTGCTGGAATAGGCAAGAGTCCGTTTTGGACTTTTGCAATCTTTTGACGAAAGTTACGGTGAGTGAAGATACGGCTTTTATTGCCGAATTTCGCCATAGAAGTCGTTTTGACTGGAGAAAAGCCGATCATGAAAACTTCCTTGTAGACATGGCAAGGCCTATCCCCGAGCTTGAAGCCTCTCCCTTATCGGATGGAAGAAACACCTTCTTAGGACGACTTCAAGTTAGACTTTCCCCTAAGTGGAACTGCCAATTTTCTTCCCACTATGGCTGGGGGAGAAGCTCCGAGCCTTCTTACCACAGTTTTAAAGTCGATACAACAACGTTGGTATCTTCTAAATGGCAACTTAAGTTTTCCTATACGCACACAACTAATGATGATAGATTTTCAATGCAAATACAATTGGTGAAATAATTTATGAATTCAATTAACATTTTTACTTCAAGCTTGGATAAAACAGCTTTTTGGCAATTTTCTCAAATTACCATAGAAGACATCGTAGAATCTAATTTAGATAAAAAAACAACTTATGTATACAAGCAAAAAGAAGATATCGGATATGTAGAGTACACCCAGCGTAACTTATCGGAAAAAGTCTTTATTCCGATAGAACTAAAAAATGCCATTGAAACGGTGGCATTGTGTGCAGACGATATTATTCAAAGTACAAAAACAACACCCGCTAGAGAGATCGACAATCTTTACCGCGCACAGTGGAATAAAAAAGAATTTATTTTCGTTCAAGCAGATACCAGTCCAAAGGCTATCCTAGCCGTAGTAAATAAAGCATGGGAAATGCAGCCTATTACACAGAATACCGAGACCAGTTTTTCGACTCAAAGCTTTGAAGCAAAAAGCTTACTGGTTGGCACCATCGAGACTATAGATTCTAATTTTTTAGGAGTAGCTCGCTGTTATAGTATAACAGAAGGCAAAAAACTCGATTCGCAATTTGTAATTTATAAAAATGAATGAAACACCTCGAAATTGTAATAGTTTTTTTGATGTAACAGCTGGGATTTTCTGTTTTTTATGAGAAAAGAACCATTTATCTATGTTAAGGTTAATGATGGAGCTTTAGGATCTGTAGGAATTCCCCTTGGGAACGCTACTTCTCAGCTGTTTGCAAATATCTATCTTCATGAACTGGATGACTTCATTATTTTATCCAACAAAAAAGACCACTTGCAGTCCTTAATTGCCCTTATTCGAGAGTTTCTAACAAAAAATCTTCAACTGGAAC
>JAZKAC010000076.1:0-4432 GCA_040389325.1 Chlamydiota bacterium
CCGAAATTCTTTCAGCTTACAACCTCACCAAAGAAGAGGACCTTAAGACCATTGCCTTAACCTTACTAGAAGAAGATCCCAAAGCTCTCTATTTCTCTCTCCCTAATTTTGGTATTTGGGATAAAGACTTTCTTGAAGAACTTGATGAGCGTCTTAAGCCCTATAAAATCACCGCTTCACTCGAAAAGATAAAACAACACCCCTCTAAAATATCCGAAATTCTTTCAGCTTACAACCTCACCAAAGAAGAGGACCTTAAGACCATTGCTTTAGCCTTATTAGATAAAGATCCCAACACTCTAGCCCTTTCGCTTCCTAATTTTGAGATCCAAGATCAAGACTTCCTTAAAGAACTTAACGAGTATTTCAACCCCTATAAAATCATCTCTTCAACACTAAGCAATAGATTGTTGACAGTAGAATCCGAACTGTCAAGACTTAAGGAAAACCCCAGAATACAAAAATCACTAGAGAAAATTAAATCTTCATACCACATAACCTTAACCAACCCGCAAAAGGTTGCTTTAGCCCAATCAATAGAGCTTCGTGAAAAGCTAAAATGCACCCATTACGTACTAAATCATGGACAAGCTAACAATAACATCATAGTCAACATCCTAGCCAAAAAAATAACGGAATTATTCGAAGCGAAAAAATACGAGTATTTTGAAATTCTTCGACATAATGTCTTCTTGGAAAACATCCCTAAAGAACAAGATGTTGATTGGTATAAAAACAAAATGAAATACGACATTGATCATAAATACAGAAAAGAATTAATCTGCGCAGATATTAGACTTGAAAATACGGACGGATGTGAATCTGCTATAGATTTTTTCGCCAGAGGCTTTAATATAGCCTCTTCTCACGATTCTAATTTCACACTAAAGATCATAGAACAGGTGACAAGAAAATACTTTAATTCGAATGAAAAATTAACAGGGCAGGTCTCGGGCGAGCTGACACTCCTTTCAGAAAAGCTAACGGGAAGTACATTATACTCCATCTGTATCCCCAAAACTAAATTCGGTTCCCTAGGCTACCTATCAGGTCCCTATGGCCGTCCATCAGCTGGAACGTACGACCTTGACTCTTTACAAGACGGGACATCCTCTCTTTCCTCTCAGGTTCGTTTATTAACGGCTAAGCTTGACCCGAAAGAGGGTATTTTCATCCTCCCCCACTCCACATTAACAACGGAAGAATTTCATAAAATCGAAAGTGTAGTAGAAAAGTGCCTCCTTAGAGCTAAAGCTCAATTAGAGTGTGTCGTTTAGACTACCTGCCACCAGGTGCAACTTTTGGGGTTATTTCAAATATTTTCCCTTCGAACAAAAAGAACTGTTGGACAAATCTTGCCATTAATGTATTCTTCCTTAATAGGAGAAAGTTTCTACGATCCATTTACGTGTGAAGCTGAATTTTAGAACTAAAATTAAAGGTCGAACTATGAAAGAATTTATAGAATATATCGTAAAAAACCTCGTCGATCACCCGGATAAAGTCCAAATCAACGAGATTGGTGGCACTCATACCCTTATTATAGAACTATCTGTAGAAAAATCCGATGTGGGTAAAATTATCGGAAAAAAAGGGAAAACAATCAACGCAATCCGAACCCTACTTATGTCTGTTGCAAGTCGTAATGGCATTCGAGTTAACCTCGAAATCATCGAAGATGAGCAAGAAAAAACCGAAGTTACTGAGTAATCTTCGGCAAGTAAGGAGAAATCATCGCCTTGCGAGAATTAAGAAGTCCGGCTCTGTAACGTAATACGGCTACAGGGACGGATATTTTTTTGTCCGAAGAGGACGGCTTCTTAACTATAGATTTAAAGCTCTCATGGAATATCCGTTCTAACGACTTTTCATTATCCCCTAAGAACTCCACTTCCATCTCACTAGAAACAATCTGAGGAGAATGACGGAATGCATCTAAAAAGCTCTTTAAACGACCGATAGCCTGCTCTTCCATAGGAATCCAAATCCAAAGCTCGTCTTGATGTGCGTAACTTCCCTGATTCCCCGCATGCATATCATCTGCACTAGGAACCGTACTGACCATATGCATATGCAAGTCACACTCGGGACTCTCTTCGTAAAATTTCTTAGCCTCTTTATACCATACGGTGTAGATATCGTAACAACGAAGAGCGTAAGCAGGAAAATTCTTGGCAAAAAGCTTCGTTTGTCCCACACGGTTACAACCGTTTTGTACTTTCGTGTCGGCAAACATTGTAAAACAATCTCCTTTAGAACAAAGGTGAAGACTTTTCTCTACAGCCTCTTCTTTAAAGGTATAGATCTTCTTATACAGAGAATACATATCTTCGTTTTGTAAAATCTTTAGCGCCGCTTTTGCAACAAACTTTTCATCTTGCTCTAAGTCATCGAAGGAAATGATCTCTACTTCCTTGCTAAGAGATAGAGTTTTAAGTCTATTGAGCAAAGAAGCCACACAAACTACATCTCGGTAAGAAACTTTAGAAAGTAAGTCCGTGTCATCCAAAATGGCATAAAGATAGTGGAGATACTCTAGATACTCTCGAGAAGAATCAATGAAATAGGACATCTTCTTTTCATGAACGCTTTGCTTATGTAGTAACTTTTGAATAATTCTTGATAAGGAGGGATCCCCTTTAGACGCATTATACAAAGAAAACAGGTCTTGTAGCTCTTTAGCCGAAGAACCCAATGTACTATATGGATCGTTCATCTTAAAGGAGAGCTCTGCCACAAGGACGTTTGCAGACTGAGCATCGGCGATCGTAGCCACGGGAGCTGAACTTGTCTGTAAAGAGGTCTTATGATGATCTACAATACTAATCACTTCAAAATAAGAGGGGATCTTTGTTTCATCTCGATTACAAAAATCTCTTAGAGAGACGGTACCTAAAATAGGTTTGTTCAAATCTGCAGACTTTACAATCCCTATAGGATGTTCTTTTTCTTCAGCATCGGAGATTGTCACCGTCAAACTAGAAAGAGACCCTAGTTTACTACGAATCTCTTCTATTTCGGCACGATGACTGACTCCTTGAGGAGGACAGCCAAAAACTTCTTTTTTTATGGAAAAAGCAACGCCTAAGCGATCTACATACATTCTTAAACTTGTAATGGCTTTTTCAAGACCGACCACGATCTCTTCTACGCAAGCAAAAATAACTGGTCTATTTTCTAATAAAACTCCTGCCTCATCAAAAAGATTGGAAAAAGGAAGTTTTTCCAACAAAGAAAATAATTCAGAAAACTCGACAAGGGACAACAGCTGCATAGAATCCCAAAGCTCTTTAAAGGAGCTCTTCATTCCTTTTTGCACCTGCAATACTTTTATAAGATAAGTATTCATTCTATCTTTTTGCTTATCGGTAAACTCTTTAGCAGGATCCGATTCTTCTATAGAAAAAGAAAAAAGTTTCTCAACAAAAACTGCCACATCTCGTTTCGTTACAACTTTTTGAGAAAAAACGGAAGTAAGCTCTCTTTGAAAACAACTGATGAACCATCTCATACAACTATGCAAAAGTGTTGTGACTTTACGAACGCCCTCTTTATCTAATTGCCCAAAATCCCCTAAGTAGTACCCTGAAGGATCTACCAGAATAACATGTTGATTTTTTTCATCATTTAATTGGTCTGAAGAGTCTTGCACATCTTTTCGAACAGCCCCTTTTTGAGAGACTAGGTCGATAGCGGATAAAGCTAAAGAAGTTCTTGTTTTAGCAAAATGATCAAAACACTTAGGTCCTAAAAGTCGGTAAAATAAAAACTCGATTTCTACTTGAGACTCAGGCGGTCCCCCAGGGACATTCCACACATGCAACCCCGTTCCCACCCTTGCAGAAAAAGCATCAACCCATCCCCAAAAAGAAGCAATAGTCGTATCTAAATCGGGAGAGCCGTGCGCCGTTACGTAGTGAGATCCAGGATACACCTTCCCCATACCAATAGGAAAGAGAGTTTGATATCCTTCACGGGGAGTATACTTTCCCATGATTTTCGCTCGAATAAAATAATTTTCCTCTCCGCTAAGGCCCGAGAAGTGATTTAACCAAAATTCAAACTGAGAAAAAGTGTAAGTTCCAACCCACTTAAACTCATTTACAGAGCAAATAAATTCGTTTACAGCCGCCAGTAAAAAACAGGGAGCCTCCACATCTTTAATCAATCGCAAAAGGAGTTGGTTAATCTTATCTATTCGATCTTTTTCTAAAAGATGTAAAAACTGCGCATCTTTCAGCGCATGCAGAGCAGCTTTTAAATCGGGAAAGCGGGATAATCGTAAAGAGTAATCTCCCAGCTTCCGATCTTGCACATTGTCTTGTAAGTTCACAGTAGACCTCGCCATAAAAACGGACGAAAAAAAGAAATTTGGATTGAGCAGGACTCGAACCTGCGACCACCCGCTTAGAAGGCGGGTGCTCTATCCAGC
>JAZKAC010000077.1:0-18605 GCA_040389325.1 Chlamydiota bacterium
TTGCCCAAAACAGGAGTCGAACCTGCGACCTTCGCATTACGAATGCGCTGCTCTACCAACTGAGCTATCTGGGCTTACTTGCTTTTGATTAGCTATTAGTATAAGTTATAGAGAGTAAAAGTCAATAGACCTAAGAGGCAATTTTGAATCCAAAGATAGTAGCCATTCTCCTTATGGGCGGACAGGGGGAACGATTTAACAGTCCCTTGCCCAAGCAATTTCACCCTATAGGGGGAAAGCCGGTCTTTATTCACACGTTAGAAACATTTATAAAAATGAATGTTTTCACAAAAATCATATTACCTTGCCCTACAGAGTGGCAAGAGACAGCGCTCACCCTAATTTCTTCTTTACCTTATAAAGAACATATACAGGTCATCTCGGGAGGATCCTGTCGTCAAGAGTCTTCTTACCTAAGCTTACTCTCTTGTGACGGGGATACGGACTATGTTGTTATTCATGATGCCGTGCGCCCTTTCGTGAGTCAAAAGATCTTACAAGAAAATATCGAACAAGCTCTCTTACATGGAGCTGTCGATACCTGCATCCCTTCAGCTGATACGTTAGTCCACTCTTTAGAAGGCGACTGGATTAATAACATCCCCCTTCGAAAAGAATTTCTACGAGGACAAACTCCGCAAAGTTTTTCTTTTAAGCTCATTTTGGAAGCGCATAAAAAAGCCCTTACAGAAAAACTCGAAAACAGTTCCGATGATTGTAGCTTGGTAAAAAGTTTTGGGCACCCCGTTAAAATTGTGATGGGCAGTGAACACAATATCAAGATCACATCGGAATTAGATCTTTTCTTAGCAGAAAGACTCTTACAATATCCTCTTGAAGAAACTCCGCTTTTCGATTTGCTACAACCTGAGAAACTCAAAGGGAAAATATTTGCCGTAACAGGAGCCACGGGAGGCATCGGACAAACCATTTGTCAAAAGCTCTTAGAACTGGGAGCTATCCCTATTGAAATCTCTAAAACAACTTCTCAAGTTAAAGCCGATCTAACAAAATATGAAGAAGTAAAAAGAGTCTTTAATGAAATCCATACACGACATGGCGCTATTCATGGCCTTATCAATTGCATAGGAACCTTTAAGGTAAAAAATTTAGAACACCTATCCGAGATAGAGATAGAGCAAACCATTGCGGACAACCTTACAAGCATCATTTATTGTTGCCAGTGTAGCAAAATACAAAGCGGAGGACATATTATTAACGTAGCCTCCTCTTCTTACAGCAGAGGTCGAAAAGAATATCCCGTCTACTCGGCAGCTAAAGCTGCCGTTGTAAACTTCACGCAAGCTCTTGCCGAAGCTAGGCCTGAACTTTATGTTAATGTCATCGTTCCTCAAAGAACAAACACACTTTTAAGAAGAGCTAATTTTCCTAATGAAGATCAAAGCTCTCTTTTACATCCCCAAGAGATCGCAGAAAAGATTGCTCAACTTCTTCACTCCACCAAAGTGTCGGGAGCCATTTTAGAAGTACGAAAAAAATATCTAGCACCCCTCTAAAAATTAAGGAGTGATCTTCTTAGATTGCCCTCGATGATAAGCTCCCTTTACTTTTTTATTTTGTAAAAGTATAGAGCGGTTTAAAATGGCAATTCCTTTTTCTACATGATCTGGCATATGTTTTTCATAAATAGACTCGGAACTTTTCTTTGTTTTAATTCCATCTAGATTAAGAGGGAGATCCGAAATCAAAAGAAGAGCTCCTAAAGTAAACTTTCTCTTATAGCTTGCAACAAATAAAGTAGCACATTCCATCTCTATAGCTTGAGCTTTTGACATCTTTAAACGACTTTTAAAGTCTTCATTAAATTCCCAAAATCGCATGTTTGTTGTATACGTAATCCCGATGTGATGAATTACTTCCTGATCTTCCAGCACATCGGTTACAGCCTTTTGCATCAAAAAATTTGCTAAAGCGGGAACGTCGGGAGGAAAGTAGAAATCGGAAGTGCCCTCCCCTCTTATGCTTGCTACGGGAACTAGGTACTCCCCTACCTCATATCTTCTTCTAAGGCCTCCGCACATACCTAAAAATATGCTCGCTTTGAATGGAAGGAAGGAGCAAAGATCTACCACTAAAGCAGCAGAGGGAGAGCCTATCTTAAAGTCAAGAATGCTTACTTCTTCTTTGGGACAATGAGCCACCTTAAAGGCAGAACCCTCTATAATACTCACCCCTCTACTTTGAGAAAAATATTCTACATATCGAGGGAAATTTGTTAAAATAAGCTTTGGTTGAAATAAGGAAACATCACAACCACAATATCGCTCTAGCGTTTCTCTAGCAAATCGTTCTTCGTGCATTTCTACCATAATACCCTACCTTTTTCAGAAAAATTATGCCTTTATTATACCCATCGATCAAGGAAAAACATTAATTCACCTTGCTTTCGTAAATAAAATTAGCAACAAGACCACTCCATCCCGTTTGGTGAGAAGCTCCAATTCCTTTTCCAGTCTCCGGATTATAATATTCATAAAAAAGAAGATAATCTCGCCAAAAAGGATCTTTCGCCAACGGAAATTCTTCTCCATAAAAGGGCCTAGCCCCCGTAGAATTCGGAGTGAACAAGGAAACAACACGTTGACTAAATGAAACAGCCATTGCATGTAAGTTCACAGGTTCTTCTCCTTCTATAGATATAGTAAAATCCTCTCCTAATCCCAAAGAAAATTTCTTTAGGGACTCTACAAGTAAGAAGGTAGGCGCCATCCAAATAGGCCCTCTCCAGTTAGAGTTACCCCCCTTTACTCTTTCGAAAGATTCATTGGGCTCATACCCTACCTGTCTGTCTTGATAAATGAAAGGGTTGTTTTCATGAATTTTCGATAAGCTGCGCAGCCCATACGGAGAACGAAATTCTTTAGGATCCCATACATATTTCAATACATCTCCTAAATAGTCTTGCTTGACTAAAGAAAGTAAATATCCTTTCTTATCCTTCCGGTTAATCGGATTTACACAATCTTTTGTAATGGTCTGTCGATTGTGCAAAAACCAATTAAAATTGCTTGCAAACTCAGGGAAGCGAAGGAGCTCCTCCTCTTCAATAATTTCTACCGCAAAAAGAGGAATGATCCCCACGATAGACCTTACACGAAATTGTGTAATTTCTCCATTCGGCAAAGATAACGCATCATAAAAAAAATGGTCTTGCTCACTCCAAAGCCCAAAGCCTTTTTGTCCCATATTCTTAATAGCATGAGCAATATACACAAAATGTTGGAAAAACTTTGTCGCAAGAGACTCATAACTCGGAGTCGTTTTAGCTAACTCCAAGGCAATGCGCATGAGATTTAAGCAAAACATCGCCATCCACCCCGTCCCGTCGGACTGTTGGATGGTAGCTCCTTCCATAAATTTTTTTGACCTGTCTATTAAAGTGATATTATCTAGACCAAGAAAGCCCCCTTCAAACACGTTATTTCCCGAGCTATCTACTTTATTAACCCACCAAGCAAAATTCATGAGCAGTTTAAGAAAACATTTATTTAAAAATTCGGTATCCGCTTTTCCCGTCTGTTGCTTTTCCATTTCATATAACCGATAGGCTGCCCAAGCTTGTACGGGAGGATTTAAATCGGAAAATTCCCACTCGTAAGAAGGAATAGCTCCATTTGGATGCTGAAACTGATCAAATAACATAAACCAAAGCTGCTCTTTAGCAAATTGGACGTCTATAAGAGCTATTGTAATGCAATGAAAAGCCAAATCCCAAGCAGCAAACCAAGGATATTCCCATTTATCTGGCATGGATAAAACTCTCATGGAGTTAAGATGCTTCCAATGTATGTTACGAATTTGGTATCGAGATGGAGGAGGCGTCTTATACGTATTATCCCCTTGTAACCAAAGGTTCACGTCAAATAAATAAATTTGCTTATTCCATAACATCCCAGCTAAAGCTTGTCTAAAAACCCGTTTTTCTTCCAAAGAAGCTCCTTTTGGATAAACGGTTTCATAAAACTCATCAGCCTCTTCTCTTCTTTGAATGACCGTTTTTTCCACATCCGCTAAAGGATGCTCTAAAGGAGCATCCGAAAACCGCAGATACAAAACAACCGACTCATGAGCCGGAATCTCATACGTGTAATGTAAGCAAGCCTTGGTTCCTACTTTTTCGGGATTAGTCGTCTTTTCTTTATAAATAACGGCTCGATGAAAACCATCTTTCGAATATTTTCGAGCAGGCCCTCCATCCTCGTTATCCGTAAATAACAAAGCTCCCCCCTTAGGACCATATAAGTAACGCTTCCCTAGGTGGTAGTCAAATAAAAGATTAGGCGGTGAGGCTAACCGCGCATCATCTGCCATCAAACAGACTTCCGTATCCGAGGCATCAGCAATGGAAGGCGCAGGAAGACGTTCATCCCCCCAAGCCCACTGGTTACGAAACCAAAGGTGAGGAAAAATATGTAAAGGGGCACTCTTATTCCCTCTATTAAAAGCTTCTATCCGAATGCAGCAGTCCCCTTGCGAAACTTTGGCATACTCTATAAAAATATCAAAATATTGATTTTCAGAAAAAACACCCGTATCCACAAGCTCGTACTCGGACTCTTTTGTTCCCCTCTTTCTATTTTCTTCTTTAAGCTTGGCATAAGGGAACTCGTCTTGTGAGTATTTATACAAATATTTCATATAAGAATGAGTAGGCGTTCCATCCAAATGAAAATAATACTCTTTTACATCTTCTCCGTGATTCCCTTGAGACGAGGATAGTCCAAATAATCGCTCTTTCAATAAGGGATCTTTTCCATTCCAAAAAACGGGAGCAAATATAAGAGTTTGATAACGATCGCACCATCCGGCGATGGCATCATCGCCCCATCGATATACCTTAGAGTGCGCTAAATCATAAGGAAAATAGTTCCAAGCATCCCCATTCCAACTGTAATCTTCTCTTACCGTACCCCAAGATCTTTCCGATACATAAGGACCCCATTGATGCCAAAGAGAGATTGTTCCCTCACTTTTTTCGGCTATTCTTTTTTGTTCCTTAGACTGCATATAGTGTCTCTTTTTTCTTTTTTCTTCAATGTACCGCCCATTTAAATTTTTAACCATACAATTTAATTTTCTTCTAATTCAAATTAACGTAAAAACGACGACCTCATCCTCCAAATTTCGATTTCCCTATAATTAAACAGGAGATAAATACTAAAAAAACTATTGCGAGCAAACCTCAATTAACCTAAAATCCTCCTACACTACTTTATTATCCTCAAGGATCACACATGGCACAAGTTAGCACCAATGAATTCAAAGCCGGGCTCAAAGTTGAAATAGAAGGGGAACCCTACACTATTATTACCAATGAATTTGTAAAGCCGGGGAAAGGACAACCTTTCAATCGAGTCCGAGTAAAACATCTTCTATCGGGTAGAGTTGTAGAAAAGACATTCAAGTCAGGCGAAAAACTAGATATTGCAGACGTCGAAGGACACAAAATGCGAATGCTCTATAAAGAAGGCGATGACGGAGTCTTCATGGACGATAAGACCTTTGATCAGGTAACAATTCCTTTAAAAGTGATTGGAGACAATGAACAATGGCTCATGGAAGAAGTTCTTTATGATATCATTTTCTATAAAGGACAACCCGTAGACCTCCAGCCGCCTACTTTCTTGGAGATGACTATCAAAGAAACAGCTCCTGGCGTACGTGGAGACACGGCCTCGGGGCGGGTGTTAAAATCTGCTATCACGGAAACGGGCGGCAAGGTTCAAATTCCGATCTTCATAGAAGAAGGAACTAAAATCAAAATAGACACTCGAACGGGCGAATATGTCAGCCGAGTCTAAGATAGACAATCTAAAAGATCGCGCTCTTTTTTTACAAAAAGCGCGATCTTTTTTCTTTGAACGAAACTTTCTCGAAGTTGACACCCCAATACTTAGTAAAACAGCTCCTATAGATGAACATATCGAAATCATGACCGTCTCTCTAGGAGAAGGTAAATTCGGGTATTTGCACTCATCCCCTGAATACGCTATGAAAAGGCTTCTCTGTATGGGCTCGGGAGATATTTTTCAAATCAGTCACGTCTTTCGCCAAGGAGAGGTCGGTTCTTTACATAATCCCGAATTTACAATGGCTGAGTGGTACAGGACTAACATCTCTTTTCCTTCTTTCATAGAAGAAACCGTAGAATTCATTCAACTTTTTCTAGGCCCCATTCCCTTTTCACAAATTTCTTACAAAGAAGCTTTTCGTCTTTTTGCCAACATTGATTCTACCCAGGCCTCTACTCAAGAACTTTTACAGTGCGCAAAAGATCACGGCATCGATCTATCTTCTAAAACAGAACTTGAAAAAGACACCTTACTGCATCTTTTAATGGGCTTTGTTATAGAGCCACATCTTGGTCAAAATGTCATCACCGTCTTAACGGACTATCCAGCTTCTCAGGCTGCCTTAGCGGAAACTGAAGAAAAAGACGGAGAGCTCGTAGCTAAACGCTTTGAGATCTACTATCAAGGTATTGAACTAGCTAACGGATACTTAGAACTTACCGATGCAAAAAAACAAGAACTTCGTCTCTTGGAAGCTAATCAAAAAAGAATACAAGGCGGCAAATCGGAGCTTCCTATTGATGTTAATTTTTTAAAAGCTCTTGAAAAAGGGCTCCCCCCCTGCTGTGGCGTTGCCGTAGGCTTCGACCGTCTCTTATTCCTAAAAAATAAAGCTATTTCTTTACAAGAAATCCTCCCTTTTAGCTGGGATGAGGTTTGAAATAAAAAGTTAACAATAACGCAAAAAAAATTATAGTTTGATTTATTAACAAAATCCATGTAAAATAATAGATTAATAATAAACTGTAGAGGTGTTGTGCTTATTACTAATAAGGCAAGAAAAGAATCAATACAACAAGAACTAAAAAAAATAGTCACAGACACCTCTCAAGAAAAAATAAATCTCATTTTTGAAAACACTTCAAAAGCGAAATCATTTTTGAATATAGAAGGGTCTCTAAAGCTCTTCTTACAAAGATTTAAGCCTCTAGGTCTTGAAGAACCAGAACAAAGCCTCTTTACACTCGCTATTACAATATTTAAAGAATTTGACCCTGCAAAAGGGTGTACCATTATCCAAAGATTCATGTCCGTAGATAAAACCGCTTAAAGGCGGTTCTTTTCCTCTCAAAACTTATTAAAAATACAGATTGATCTTTAATAATCCGATCGGCAATATCGTAACATCGAATTTACGAAAACCTTAATACAGGGAATTAAAAAAATGGCGAAAGCACAACTCAAAGTACATACGGAAAATATATTACCTATTATAAAAAAATGGCTTTACTCTGAAAAAGATATCTTTATTCGAGAGCTAGTTTCTAACGGTTGCGACGCTCTTGGCAAATGCAGAGTGTTAAGAGATCTTGGAGAAGCTAACATCTTAGATGAAGAGCTCAAGATAGAAGTACGCATCGATAAAGAAAAGAAGCAACTGATCTTTTCTGATACGGGTATTGGAATGACTGCAGAAGAAGTTGAAAAATACATTGCACAAATCGCCTTTTCAGGAGCTGAAGAATTCTTAGATAAATACAAATCTCATAATGAAAAAGATCAAATTATCGGTCATTTCGGACTTGGATTTTACTCAGCCTATATGGTCTCTAAAAATGTGACGATTGAAACTTTATCCTATAAAGAAGGATCCGAAGCCGTTACCTGGTCTTGTGACGGAAGCACGGAATACGAGATGCTGACTGGAACACGTTCCACTAGAGGAACTGATGTCATCTTAGAAATTGATGCGGACAATGAAGAGTTTTTAGAAGAAGAAAAAGTCAAACAGCTTTTACAAGCTTATTGCTCTTTCCTCCCTTTTCCAATCTACCTAAACGGCACTCACCTAAACAGCCAAGATCCTCTTTGGCTAAAGCCCGTCGCTAGCTGCACCGATGAAGAATACCTACAGTTTTATCGCTCTCTTTATCCTATGGATGCAGATCCTATTTTCTGGGTTCACATCAACGTGGATTACCCTTTTAATGTAAAAGGAATCTTATACTTCCCTAAGATACATCGTAAGTTTGATTGGTCCGATAGCAAAATTAAACTTTTTTGCAACCGCGTATTTGTATCGGATAACTGCAAGGACCTCATCCCTGACTATCTAACAGCTTTAAAAGGAGCTATTGACAGTCCTGACATCCCTCTTAACGTCTCTAGAAGCTATCTACAAATGGATAAGACCGTTAGACAGCTAGCTACCCATATTTCTAAAAAAGTAGCCGACAAACTCGCTTCAACACACGAGTCTGACAAAGAAGCCTTTCTCAAGATTTGGCCTGACATTGAGCTCATAGTCAAATTAGGAATGATGCAAGATGAAAAATTCCAAGAGAAATCTAAAGAGTTCTTGCTTTGGAAGAGCACAAAAGGTGAGTGGACCACACTAGAGTCTTACCTCGAGCGTAACAAAGAACTTACAGGAAACAAAGTTTTTTATACAATGGATGATAAAATGGAGTCTCCTTTTTTACATCTTTATAAAGACAAAGGAATCGAAGTACTATATTCCACATCTCCCGTAGACTCAACATTGATGAGCTCTCTTGAAAGATCTAAATCGGAAGTGCAATTTCAAAGGATAGACGGAGATATTGACGCATCCATTCTCGATCCTTCTAAAGACAAAACACTTTTAGATGCAGAAGGGAAAACAGAAGCGACAAAGCTCTCTGATCTTATCTCGGATAAACTAGGCAAAGACATGGTAGATGTAGAAGCTAAAAGCTTAGCTTCCGACTCCTTACCCGGTTTTATTGTTGTAAAAGAAGATATGCGCAGAATGAAAGAGTATCTTTCTTTATCACAACAAACTCTTCCTTCTTCCATGATGGGGAAAAAGACTTTTGTCGTGAACACCAACAGCAAGCTAATAACCGCTTTACCTAAAATCAATGAAAAAAATCCAGATCTAGCTAAAGATCTGATAGTCCAACTCTATGAGCTTTCTTTATTGTCTCAAAAAGAGCTGGATCCTTCAGAGCTATCCGCTTTTATTCAACGATCAGGACGAGTACTGGAAAACCTTGTGCTTAACAGCCAAAACTAGCCCCCTTTCTTCTCACCGAGACGGTTCGTCTCGGTGTTCCATTGATCTATTAGCCTTCCCTTAATATCAAAAGTTTGCACTTCAGAATATTCTTTAGTAAGAGTCAACAAAGAAAAGCAGTTACAGCTTTCCCTTTTTTCTAAATACCATCTACGATCTTTTTTACTTCTAGGAGGTACGGACCATGCTCCATCTCCTATGTATACAACACCTGAGGGGTCTATCTTCTCGGCTCGAATCGGATAGGTTCGCTTAAACGCATGATTGTGATTTTCAAAGGCAGCCTTCACTCCATTTTTCTCAAAAAGAGGACACCAATTAGTTCTGATGAGTGAGGGAGTTTCACCTTTATATTTATAGATCGATGGGTATGCTGCAATGTGATATATGGCAAATTTATAAGGATACTCTTTTTTTTCTTTCAAAACACGCTCGACCCAATCGGTTTGAACTCCTTCGATAGGATGCATGTGACCTGTGTCTAGAAGAAGAAAAAATGCACAGCCGACAAGATCTACTGTTCCATAAGATCCGTTTTCTAAATAAGGGAAAAGCTGCAAAAATAAGCCTCCTCCTCCCTTTGACTTGGGAAGTATCTCATGATTTCCTACAGCTGCCACCAAGGGTATGATCCTCCCCTCTTGAGTGCGCATGGTTTTATACCAAATACGTAAAAACTCCTTCCATCTTTTGATTGGATCTCCCTGATTAGCATAGGCTATATCCCCTCCTAAAATCACAAAATCGGGAGCCATTAGAGCCACAACTTTATTCATCTCTTCCAAAGGATCGGCTTTTTGATAAGCATCTCCTCCAATTGCGATTTGAAGCTTGCTCTCTAATGACGCAGGCAGAGTGCGAAATCGATGTACCGTAGAGTCTTCTTCTAAACAAAATTCATAATCGGTATCAGCTTCCAGATTTGTCAGTAAGGAGCGCTTTAAAAGATCTTTGCCCCACTTTTCTTCCCTATACGAGGCGCTTTGCCATGCTTCTTCTTTTAGCTTTCGGTAAAGAACCTTCTCATCCTTTAACCCTTCTTCTAACCAATGAATGGCCATGGAATGCGCAGGATCTCCTGCAAAAGTAAGATATAAGGAATCAAAAGATTGTAAAGGAAAGAGAAAGAAAAGATTGCAGAGTAGAGCCCACTTAGACACTTTCTTCAACATGTCGAGACCCCCGTGCTCAATGAAAAAAACGAAAATAAGTAGACATTGAAAAAATTCAAAGTCTACTCATACCTCATGAAATCTATTTGACTTCTTCTACTACAACGTCTTGAGAAGAAGATTGAACATCCGTGATGCAATTTTTTAACATTTCAATTTTTGAGCCATCTATCATTTTCAAGACTACTGTAGAGTCTTGGATTTGTGATAAAGTCCCAACAATCCCCATAGCCGTTACACGATCTCCAATTTTCATGGAACCTCTTTGCTTTTCTACTTGTTTTCTTCGTTTTTGCTCGGGTCTCCAAAGAATAAAATAGAAAAACACAAGGGCCATACCTAAGATCATTAAAGTTTGACTAAGTCCCCCTTCTTTCCCTTGCGTAGCATCATCTGCCCATATTGAAGAGGTCATCAAAAAAGAAAAACCTGCTGTTCCATAAAAAAAATTCTTCATAAATTTATCTCGCTGTAGTTCTGTTAAATAGTTGAAAAGCTTATATCACCTTTGTGTAAAAAGGCATAAAAAATACATAACTCAAAGAATAACTGGCTATCTTTGGCAAATCAAGAAAAAAAAGACTATTTCTCACGAAGAAGAATAATATTTTCTACATGGACGGTATGAGAAAATTGATCAACGGGCTGAATAGCCTCAATCTCATATCCATACTCTCTGAATTTTATGCAATCACGCGCCTGAGAAGTAGGCGAACAAGAAATATAAATAATTTCTTTTGGCTTTAATTTTACAATAATGTCTAAAGCATTTTTCTCAAGCCCCGTTCTCGGAGGGTCCACTAAAACAAGGTCGGGATGCTGCATAAGAGGATCTTCCTTTTGCAAGCTTGTAAGAACCTCCGCTACATCTCCTTGTAGAACCTCTAGGTTTTCTACGGCATTAATTTCTTTATTGCTTCTTGCGTCAAAAACAGCATAGGGATTTAGCTCAATAGAAATAACTTTTTCAGCAAAAGGAGCAAATATTATCCCTAAGGTAGCCGTTCCTGCATAAAGGTCAAGCACCCGGTTTCTTTTTTTAAGCCCAGCGATCTCTAAGGCTTTAGAGTAGATTCTTTCGGCCTGACTCGTATTGGGTTGAAAAAAAGCAGTGGGGCTAATGATAAATTGATATTTTCTAAGATAATCCCCTACCGTGATTGTTAACTCTTCATGGATGTGATCGTTTCCTAAAAGTTTCATCTCATAAAATTGTGTTACTTTCCCAGGGATGGCCTGCTGTATGCGTAGAAAAAGACTAACTCCTTGAGAAGGACTAGAATCAAAAACCTGTCTTACGCTTTCTGTAAAGCCAGTGATGTGATCTCTTGTTAAAGCAAATTCAGGGCGACCCGAAACGGTTAGTATCACCATCTTATCGCCAGTGTTTTTCCCTTCCCTTACGGTTAAGGTTCTCAAACTACCGTTATCCGAAGAAGGATGATACGCCAAGATACTCGAGCTTTCCCACCAAAAACGAACCTTCTCCAGCACTTGATTAAACCATGGAGGACAAAGATGACATTCTATAATCGTTTCTACTCTTCCCTTAGCGCCCGCTTTCATTAATCCTAAAAAGTGAGTCTTTCCCTTATCCTGAGAAAAAGTATATTCCATCTTATTGCGATAATACCAAGGGGTCTTAGCCGAGATAATAGGAGAAAAAACATTTTGAGGAGCGAAGGCAAATAGATCTTTGATTCCAGATTCTTTATGAGCTAGCTGCGCCGCATAGTCCATCTGCTGCAAGGAACATCCTCCGCAGACGGGCGCATGCTGACAGCGAAGAGGCACTCTTTCTTCAGAAGGCCTAATAACTTCTAAAAGCTTTCCTATATAGGCGCCTTGTCTTTTAGGGCCCAGTTCCGCAAGAACTTCCTCCCCAGGCAAGGTCATAGGGACAACAACCTTTACCTTGGAAGACGTTGGAGTCTTCTGCATGGACCCCGTTCCAAAACCTTTGGACGAGAGCTTTTCGATAGAAACTAAATGATCAAAGAAGGGTTTCATAACCCGAAGAGGATACCTCAGGAAAAAAAAATAGACAAGAAGAAAAAATCTCTTTTTACTTTTGCGCCATCATCTTTTTCTTTCTAACAACTATCGATTCTTTTCGATACCGTTTAGCAACCTTTTCTAACTCCACCGTATTGACCCTAACTCTTTGCGAAGCAGCCCCGTTTCCTTTCAGGCTTTTTTCTAAATCCGTCGTAATAGCACAAGCTAATTCTTTTAATTCATTCACGGTATCTTTAAACGCCATACCCCTTACCTCTCCTCGATGACTCCCTATTAATTTCCATACTGTAGAAGCCATATATTATACAAATATTTTTTACTTTCGTCCGTCATTCCCTTTATGTTAGAGTCTTTTTAAAACACTGCGGAGGCTCTATGTATTTTTTCTTGAACGGCTCCTTTCTCTCGGAACAAGATGCAAAACTCTCCATCTTGGATTTAGGCCTCATCAGAGGATTTGGGGTATTTGATTACTTAAGAACCTATCAAGGAAAACCTTTTCACTTAGAAGAACACTTGCAAAGACTGCAGTACTCCGCTAAAAATATTGGACTCTCTCTTCCCTACTCTTTTGATGAAATGCAAAAGATCTTAGAAAAACTTATAGAACAAAATGGACCAGGAGAATACAGCATTAAACTGATCGTCACAGGAGGCGTCAGCCCCGATCAATTGCTCCCTTCAGGAAATACTTCTTTTATCGCATTTGCCTATCCGCTAA
Organism: Chlamydiota bacterium; assembly: GCA_040389325.1. Classification (GTDB taxonomy): domain Bacteria; phylum Chlamydiota; class Chlamydiia; order Chlamydiales; family Rhabdochlamydiaceae; genus CAIJXB01. Next base: position 13,003 of record JAZKAC010000077.1, read on the forward strand.
CCCCTTACCCTCCTAAACACTTCACTCATGGCATTAAGACGATTACCACCTCTCATAAGCGTTGCCTTCCCGAGTGTAAGACTACCCAGTACCTACCTGCCATTATATCTTTACAAGAAGGAAGAAAAAAAGGTGCTTTGGAATCTCTCTATATTAGTGACAAACAAGAAATCTTAGAAGCGACGACAAGTAATTTTTTTGCTTTTAAGAAAGGCGTTTTAATCACCCCTCCTAAAGAGGGCATTCTTCTTGGAATCACAAGAGAAGTCGTGTTACGGGTTTGCGAAAGCCACTTCCCCATTGAAATAAGAGCTATATCTAAAGAAGAGATCCCCCATCTTGATGAGACCTTTATCACGGCAAGCAACAAAGAAGTGATGCCTGTTATACAAATCGATGATCATCTGATTCGAACAGGGGAAGTAGGACCTCTTACACAAAAAGTGATTGAACTATTTTCCAACTACACATCTTCTGGCAAATGGGAGTCCCTCACCATTTCAAGGTATTTATAACGGTTGCTATCGGAAGCAAAACTCCTTCTGGCTTTTCATCCATCCCGTTTTTTTGCCTCGAAGGACATTTTTTAATCCAGGCTCATCTATTATTTTTTCCATCGACCATTCTTTCATCTCCTCTTTTGTAGCAAACGAAGTGCAAAAAATATATTTAGGGTATTCTCCAGCTAGTAAAGACTTCCAAAAACACCAGCTCTCTCCCTTTTTTTGGGATAAAGCTTTTTTCTCCATGATATCTTCTAAAGAAAAACCAGCCCCTGGCTCCATTTCATAAATCGCATAAAAATAATAAGGTTTAGCTTCTAAAAAAGTTTCCATGGGATTTAAAGAACTTTTTTCCAGCAGTTGATGTAAAGAAAAAATCTGAAAATTTATACAAGACTCCAAGAGTTTTTCTTTTGGCTGCTCTTTAAAAGGAGGATACCTATCCAAATAAGCCAATTTTTCCACAGGCATTAAAAATAAAAATTCAGGATCTACCAAATCGGCAGCTCCTATAATTTGATAGGATTGCTTTTTGAGCTCTAGTAATTTTTGTGTTTCATATAGCTCTCTTGTTCCCATTTTAATAAAATCTTGCTGAATGAGCCAATATTCAGGAGTTCCCGCCGAAGCTTTCCCCATGCTTAAAAAAACCATGACTACAACAAAAAAAATTCTCATAACAAACCCTCCTCTCTTTTATTTAACTGAAATCAATGTATATAGATTTTTTTATTTTATAAGAATCTTCTTTTTTAGATTTCCTTATCGACAAAAAAAGACTCTATTTGATAAACTACACTCGTTTTGTTAATTTTTTTACTTTGCAAACAGACTTTGCTGGGAAAATAATATAAGCAAACAATAATTTGAGAATGCATTTTTAAGGAGTCTGTATGACACAAAATAATAAACTATATGTAGGAAGCCTTCCATATAGTCTTTCAGAAGAAGAACTAAAAGAAATTTTTTCCCCTTTCGGCAACGTTACATCTGCTCGAATCATTACTGATAAGATGACAGGAAAATCCAAAGGATTTGGTTTTGTTGAAATGGATTCATCCGAGTCTGCTCAAAAAGCAATTGACGCTACGCATGGTGCTGAATTACACGGCCGAACACTCATCGTCAACATTGCACATCCTGAGCAAAAAAGAACTGGATTTGCACCAAGAACTAACGAACGCAGAAGAGATAGCTGGCAGCAAAAAGGCTACTAAGATGCTTCGGCATTTTTAGTGTGCTATACTTCCATAGAGCGATGTCAGTTTCTGATATCGCTTTTTTTTATTCCTCACTCGAATTTTTTTCACGATAATTTCTCCCAAAAGCTATTAACAAACTCTTACGGTAAGGCTATTTATGCGTTTCCTTCTATACTGTTTACTTGCGATCTCTTTAAGTAAAATAAGCTCGGCCCATGAAATATTTATCCCCGAACAATTTCAAGAAGGCCAGTCTATAGAGGAGGTAATTTTAATTTTCGATGTAGATGGTGTTATAAGAGAAAGTATAGAAGACACTGCAGATCTTCGCATTATTCACGCCATTAAATCTTTGATGAAAAATAAAAATGTAGATGTCGCATTCATCTCAGGGACCCCTATTGATAACGATTCTACTTTAGAGCCTTGGAGACGTGGAAATGTCTCTTTAAATAGAGTATTCGGTTCTTTATTTGAAAAGGAACTTGAAGAGGACAGCGTCACTATTTATGGTGTATTAGGCGGTCATAAAATGAGAGGGGATGGAAGTTTAGAAATAGCGGACGAATACCCATCAAATGTTTCTTTTGAAATAGGAAACCTTCTTCTTCACTCTTTTTTTAGAGAAGTAATGAATCAAGGAAGCCCAGAGCAAAAAAACATGGCAACACTTCTTCAAAGAGAACTAAATTCTTTAAAACTTGATGATCACACCCAATCTACAAACGCTACGGCAAAAGAATTTAATCAAATTGTATCCGTGATTCGAGAGCATTTAGATCCTAATTTCCGACTTATCACTAATGGAGCTTCCGTTGAAGCCCACATTTCAAATCCACCGTGGAGCTCCACAACAGGCTCAAAATGGCTACAAGAAGAAATGGAAAAACCTCAGTATCTTATATCTTCTTTAGAAAGGCAAACGGTTGCCGGCTTTGCTAAAAAAGGAACTGAAGGATTCAATTTTCTATTAGTCAGTAAAACAAACAAGGGATTAACATCAAAAAAGCACATCGAAGAAAAACTCAAAAAATTCCCAAAAGCTCTAATCATAACCATCGGAGATACACAACTTGACTTCCCCATGCATAAGAATGCTCATTTAGCTTTTCATGTCGGTTTAAAAAGCGTCTGGGCCGCTAACAACTTATCTCAATGTTTTATGATTCATAATCAAAACGGAAAAGACAGTCAACACGTAACGGGCACTTTACAGGTACTATCTCTTTTAGAAGAGGCTCTAGGTAAATCATTTTACGATTTTAGATATATCCCTAAATGTGATTCTTTAGGGATGTGGCGTTATTACTCACCAAGAGAGCTCTTATCCAAAGATTTGCTAGCCGAAAACTTTTTCAAAGAGTAAAAGCCTTGAAGGACTCCTGCGATCATAAGAACTATGCCCGCTATTTCCATGGTACTTGGGAAACGAGTCTTTACTATATAAATTAAAATAAGCCCAAACACCAACTCGAATATTGCTAGTTGCCCTACCAAGGCGATAGGAAGACGTAAATTTCCTTGAGTCCAGCAGTATAAAGCGATCCAGGAACTAACAACACCTAAAACAAAAGTACCTGCTAAAAAGTATTGCAACTTAAGCGTAAAAGAAAAGTATTTGCCAGCATCCTCTAAAATCCAAAAAAGTCCAAGGCTAGCAATAAGGACCTGACAAAATACGGAGCTTCCCAACATCATCACCCAATCCATCGAGCTAATCTTCGTATTTTTTTCCATAAAATCAAAACAAGCAATCACATACCAAATCCAACAGGCTATGCCCGCAATGCCTGATAAAACTCCGATTAGATAAGAAGATAAGGACTCCCCCGACCAAAGGAAGGCTTCCCTGTTAGAAATCAAAATCCCCAGGCTCATAACTAGACAGGGTATTATAAAAATACGAACTGGGTATTCTTTCCGACGTAGATTCCCACATAAAACTACAATAATAGGGACCGTACCAAAAAGCAGTGCTGCGGTAGCAGGATTAGCATACCGGATACAAAATACGGTGAAAGTATAGCACCCTATAGTAGAGATACATCCGAACCAAAAAGCCTTTTTCCAAATGGCCGCATAGGACTTATGAAAAAGCTCTCTTTTTTTAGTCAAAATTAAAAAAATGGAGGTAATCCCAAAAAAGAAAAACCGTCCAAGTGAAATTTCAAGAGGCGAAAATCCGGTTAAAAAGTCTGGGATTACAAAGACCACGCTCCAGCACAAGCAAGCAGCCAGAAGATACAAAATTCCAATAAACATTTATTTTCCATAAATAAGACAGGTTCTTAAATAGTATCTTCCCTTCTCCCGCTTTTACAAGAACTTTCTACATAAAAAACTTCACTTCTTCTTCGAATTAGAACGGTTTAAATGTATAGGGCTATTTACTGCTTGCTCAAGCTTTTCTACTCTACCTCTCCAATCTTTAAATTTCGAGGTTACCGACTTCATAATAGAAGACTGACCTCTTTCCAGAAATTTTATCTTAGCTTCTAACTTATCTAATCGTTCCGATTTTTCATCATTTTGAATAATTAAACAATTAATTTTATTCTTCAACTTTTTGCCATTTACGATTAAATCATTAATTTTACCAGTATGACAGTTTTGCTTTAAGGAAAATTTCTCATTAGTCTCATATTGTTCAGGCCAGTTGTTTGCTCCGGGTGGCTCCGTTATCGAGCTGTCATCCGAATCCGAATACACCGAAAAATCAACCGAATAACCTGGAAGACTGTTTCTATTAACATTATTCATAATTTCACCTTTTCATAAGTATTTACAATCGATTAAAACAAAAATCGTAACACAACAAATACAAAAAAATCAAGATCGATTAATAAAGACACCTACATATTTATATTTTTTGCAACACCCTAAAACAGTCAAAACAACATGTAAATTATTTTTTATTGCGGCATTTAATGAGATAAAATGAGATATGTAAAAAAAAGGCAGCTCTATGAAGAAAGAATCTCTCTCCCTCGGTATTTTTTACATGATGGCTTCTGCCACAAGCCTTTCTTTCATAGCTTTATTCGCTCAGCTAGGCTTAAGAACACTTTCTTTGGAAAGTGTTCTCTTTTGGAGGTTCTTCTGCGGTTTTCTTTTTTCTTGGATCCTTCTTAAGATCTTGAAAGAAAAAACAAGGTTTAACCTTAAACTAGTCCAAAGAAACCTTCTCCGTGCAATATTTGTATTAGGTTCTCAATATAGTTTTTTCTTTTACATCGAAAGAAATTCTCTTTTGAATGCAACCGCACTTTTAAACACGGGACCTCTTTTTATCCCGTTACTCGGATGGATCATTTTTCATCAAAAAATAAATAATGCTACATGGATAGGACTTTCTATTTGCTTTATAGGAGTGCTCTGTATTTTACAGCCCGAGTCCTCTTTATTTACTCTTGGAAGCTTAATCGGATTACTCGCGGGACTTTGCCAAGCTATCTCTCAAACACTTTTCGGAGCTCAAACTAAAGAAGATCACCCTCTTTTGAATATATGCTATTTGTTTTTCTTTTGTATGATTGGTGCCCTGACTCCCTATTTATGTCTTGAGTCTCATTGGATCCCTGCAAAGGACTTTGTTTTAGCAGACATTGGTTTGCTTGTTTTACTTGGGATTACGTCTATCTGTAATCAATTGTTTAGAGCTTCGGCATATAGACAAAGCACTCCCTCAAAACTAGCTGCTTTCCTTTATTTCTCCGTGCTTTTTTCAGGTCTTATAGATTGGTTTGTCTTAAAAAAAAGTCTGAACTTTCTTTCTGTTTTAGGAGCTTTTTTCATTATAGGAGGAGGTTCTTTAAAGACATTTTTTCTTTTTAAAAAAATTAAATAGACAAAAAAAATCCTCTAGAACTATTCGTCCTAGAGGATTGGATAAAAAAAA
>JAZKAC010000078.1:0-10257 GCA_040389325.1 Chlamydiota bacterium
CTTGGACAATTAGGAAATCAGTTATTTGAAGTAGCTACTACCTGCGCTCTTGCATGGGATAATGGGGCTGAGCCCTATTTTCCCGATTTTGGACGTATTGAGCATCGCCCTGAAGGATACTATCAGCATATCTTCTTTAGATGTAACATTTCTCCCCCAAGCAAAAAAATTAGTTCGGAGTGGGGCGCCCCACCCTATGGTTATATTCCTATTCCCTTTCAACCTAAAATGAGACTTTCGGGTTATTTCCAAAATGAAAAATACTTCGCACATCATCGGGATCGATTATTGCAGTTATTCGCGCCAAATCCTAAAGATCTCAATTATTTAAAAAAGAAATATAATCGAATTATTAATCACCCCAATACCGTAAGCGTTCATCTACGTTATTATCACGCTGAAAAACCAGGTGAAGATTCCTTCATACAATATGACTGGGAGTATTTTGAAAAAGCAATGGCTCTTTTCCCAGACTCCTCCTTATTTGTAGTTACAAGCGATAATCTAGACTTTGCACGCCAAAATATTCCTACACAGGGGAGAAATGTTATTTTCATAGAGGGTGAGCCTTATTATATTGATTTTTTCTTGCAAAGCCTATGTAAGAATAACATCATTTGCAATTCTACGTTTAGCTGGTGGAGCGCATGGCTGAATCAAAATCCCAATAAAATTGTCGTAAGGCCAAAAGTTTGGATGGGGGGTTATCCAGATATCGGAGGACCTGAGGAATGGATTCAAATCGATGCACAAGGGATGCAAGCACGACTGAGGAGCTAAAAGGCAACTCCCTTGTGATATAAGATAGAAGCTAAACAAAGGATCCCCATAACTAATAAAAGACCGCCTGTAATATTTTGTATCTTCGAAGAGGCGGGAGGTTTTGGCTTATAGAAAAAAAGCAAAAAAGATAAGCTAATCAAAGCAGAAAAAAAAACAAGAAACGACCAAGTGTACATCCGATAAGAAAAAAAGAAAAATGTTGTAACTTTAACGGCCTTACATACATTTAGCCCCATATGCCTTAAAGAACAGCTAAGGCCTACTAGAGCTGCTAATAAAGAAAAGGCATAGTGCCTTACTCGTATCCCGTACATAAGATTCCAATAAAGACCTAAAGCCACCATCAACATCGAAGCTCTTTGTAAAAAACACAAAAAACAGGGCTCTTGCAAACAACAAAGCTCAATATAGATTCCACATCCTATAGCTATGGAAATGCCTATAATCCCAAGTAAACTAAAAATATTCATATTCATAAATTAATCTCCAAAGGACTTGAAGCGTGATACATAAAAAGTCCAACGGTCAAAATTCCTGCGGCAAAGGCTAAAAACCACACTTCCCTGGAGACCTTTTTTTTTTCCTTCCGAGAAAAAAAGACTACCATTAGGATCAAAAGGTATATGAAAAACATAGCTCCCCTCTTTTACTTTCTTCTATTTTTTACATACAACTCTCTTACGATCAAGATTTTTCTTCCAAGCTCGTTTCTTTTTTAACTTTTGAAACCTGCTATGACCTATTAAATACGTGCAAATCTCGCTTTTTTTGTATTTTCCATAATTTCTAAATCCAATACACTATAGTCCATGTCGATGCGCGAAGATAACGCGATTTCGTAAAGCAAGTTCCTCTATGGCCATACTCTCGACATGAGTGCCATGGTGGTCGAAAGTACCCCCCGAAGCTACTGATTGGAGCTGCTGGGATCCTCTTTCTTTAAGAGGAGGATGTCAAAAACTAATCCTCTATATTTAGCAGGGAGCCTCTTTTATGATGTCGCAGACTATCCGAAGAAATTTTTTAAACTTTTTTAAAGAGCATGACCATGCCATCGTTTCTTCTTCTTCCGTTGTACCCCACGATGACCCAACTCTTCTTTTCATCAACGCTGGTATGAACCAATTTAAAGATGTTTTTTTAGGAAAAAGCGAACGAGATTATAAAAAAGCCGCCACCTCTCAAAAATGTATCCGCGTCGGGGGAAAACATAATGACTTGGATAACGTAGGCCATACAACGCGCCACCTTACATTTTTTGAAATGCTTGGCAACTTTTCTTTTGGAGATTATTTTAAAGCTCAAGCGATTGAACATGCCTGGAAAGTCTCCACGGAGGTATTTACTCTTCCCGAAGAAAAAATATGGATTACAATTTTTAGGGAAGATGATGAAGCTTTTGAACTTTGGAGAAAAATTGTTCCCGAATCTCGTATCATTCGTATGGATGAGAAAGATAACTTTTGGGCTATGGGAGATACGGGTCCTTGCGGCCCTTGCTCGGAACTACTTTTTGACCGAGGAGATCGTTACGGAAATGCAAGAAGTCCAAAAGAAGATCTATCAGGTGAAAGATTTTTAGAATTTTGGAATCTGGTATTCATGCAATTTAACAGGGATGCTAGCGGGATCTTCCATCCCCTTCCTAAACAATCCATCGACACGGGATCTGGGTTAGAAAGAGTCGCAGCTTTAAAGCTCGGCGTGGATACGGTCTTTGCAACGGATATTTTCAAATCTCTTATTGCTCAAATTGAAAACACGAGCTCTATTCGCTACGATGAAAACAATCTAAGTACAGCCCCCGCTTTTCATGTAATTGCAGATCATATTCGCTCCCTTTCTTTTGCTATTGCAGATGGAGCGCAGCCTAGCAACATAGAAAGAGGTTATGTGCTTCGAAAGATTCTACGAAGAGCCGTACGCTATGGAAAAAACCTTGGACTGGATGAACCTTTCTTAGCTAAAATCCTTCCTCGTCTTGTAGAAATCATGGGATCCGATTATAAGGAGCTTATCTCGTCTCAACATAGAATAGCCGAGGTACTTACTCTTGAAGAGGAAGCTTTTCTTCGCACTCTAAAAAGAGGGGGTAATATCTTACAACACGTGATTGAAAAAGCACAAAATACCCCTTTAAAACAGATAGCGGGAGAAGAAGCCTTTAAGCTAAAAGATACCTACGGCCTTCCCCTAGAAGAAATTCTTCTCATTGCAAAAGATACTGGGTTGGGCGTGAACCTGGAAGCTTATCAACTTTTAGAAGAACAAGCTAAAGAACGTTCTAGAGCTGCTGAAAAACAAACATTACAAGAGAGTGAAGTCTCTCTTTTTAAAGACTTCACAAGCAAGCATGGCAAATGTGCCTTTGTGGGTTATGATGAAACTGTTTCCGAAGCAACTATTTTAGCAATTATCCATGATGGGGCTTTTGTAGACTCTTTAAAAGAAGGGCAAGAGGGGATGATTCTTTTAAAACAAACTCCTTTCTATCCGGAAAAAGGAGGACAGGTGACCGATTTAGGAACCTTGTCTCATCATGAAGCTCACTTTGTTGTAAAAGATTGTCAAACTCCCTATCCCGATGTTATTGTACATATTGGGTATGTAGAAAAAGGGACTTTAATCCCAGGAGAGCCTCTCATTGCTAGGGTTGATGAAAAAAGAAGACAAAAAACCTCAAACAACCACACGGCTACCCACCTCCTCCATGCAGCTCTACAAAAGATCTTAGGTCCTCATATTCGCCAAGCAGGGTCTTTAGTAGAACCCTCTCGGCTTCGTTTTGACTTTAACCACCACAAACCCGTTTCAAAGCAAGAGCTTCGCGACATAGAAAAGTGGGTAAATGATAAGATTCGGGAAAACTACCCCGTCACTTCCTATGAACTTTCTTATGAAGAAGCTCAGGAGAAAAAAGAAATTAAACAATTTTTTGGCGAAAAGTATGGGGCTCGAGTGCGCGTTGTCGATATCAACTGTTCTCAAGAATTATGTGGAGGCACCCATACACATAATATAGGCACAATCGGCTTTCTTCGCGTTACAAAAGAAGGAAGCATAGCTTCTGGAGTTCGAAGGATTGAAGCGGTGACGGGCGAAGAAGCCGAAGATCTCCTCTATGAACAAGAAGCTCTATTAGAAAATTGCTGTATGCAGCTAAAGACAAATCCCCCTTTACTGGAAGAAAAGCTACGACTTCTTTTAGAAGAAAATAAAAAATATGCTTTAGAGATGAAAACTTTAAAAAGACAATCCATTAAAGCTCTTGCTAAGGATTTACTTGAGCAGGCGACCTTAATTCGAGGAACCCTTTTTCTTGCCAAGACAGTTCCTTTACAACTGGATGAACTCTCCTTATTAGCAGAAGATCTTTCTTCAAATACGGGATCTTCTTTATTTGTTTTAGCTACACAAAAATCCGACTCTTGTCATCTTTTCATTAAAGTCAGCAAGGAACTGCAATCTAAAGGACTTCTTGCGGGAGCTTTGATTAAAGAATTCGTTCCTTATATAGAAGGTAGCGGAGGAGGTAAGGCGGATACGGCTCAAGCTGCAGGTAAAAAAGGAGAAGGACTTTCAAAAATCTTTTCTCTAGCAAAAAGCAAGCTAGAATCTTTATGCTAACCAAGCTGCTTGAAAGTTCTTCTTTACAAGCTTTTTACCGAGAGGTTCAAACCTCTTCTTCTTTATTGATAGAGCATCTTTGGGACACCCCAAAGATGCTCTTAACTCTTCTTGCGCAAAAAGCCACTGGGAAAAATATTTTAATCCTATCGGGAAAAAAAGAAGATCGTTTTTTAGAAAGCTTCCCCTTTTTTTTAGGTAAAGAAATCATAGACTTCCCTCCCTGGGAGACCCTTCCGAATGAAAATGTCCCTCCCAGCTCCGATATCTCTGGAAGAAGACTTGAAATCTTATACCAAATCACACAAAAACAAGAACCCTTGATTGTACACTCTCCCCTCCAAGGGCTTTTACAAAAAACTATTTCACCTAAAGAACTCTCTCCCTTATGTAAAGTTCTTCGTAAAGGGGAAGACACCCCTTTTACGGAACTTACTGAACTGCTTGAAAAATTAGGATATAAAAGACGTCCCGTTGCAGCCGATAAGGGCGAGTTTGCCGTTCGAGGAGGGATCATTGATATCTTCCCTACAGCTTCTTTTGACCCTTATAGGATCGATTTTTTTGGAGATACCATAGAAACTATCCGCACCTATGATCCCATCGGACAAAAATCGCTTACCCAAGTAGACTCTTTATTTCTTTGCCCCGCCTCTGAATGGTCTTTATTAAAAGAGGCAAAAGAACTAGTCACCTTGCTAGATTATATGGGACCTAACACCTTACTTATTCTTGATGATCTTTTAGCTATAGAAAATGAATATGTAGCTTTGAAGTCTTTACCAGGAATGCAGGGGCGTGCCTTTTTTTCTTTGGATGAACTCATAAAAAAACTTCCCGATTACACCCATCTATTTTTTGTGGATCAAAAAATAGAAGAGCTATCTTCAGTGCATCTAAAAGATAAAAAGGGCAGGGAATTCTACAGTGGAAAAACACCCTTTCAATCCATCACTTTCGATTTTTTCACAGCGCCCTTCTCCTCCCTACGCTTTCATCATCCTTTTGTAGAGATCATGCAATTTTTTAGTCGCTTTGAAAGTCAATCTGCAGCCACTAAAGAAGAGATCCTCTTAGGGATTCATCATCATCATAATCTCCCGATTGATCTTCACTTTGTCGTCAATGGCCCAGCTGAAGAGTGTATGATTTTAGAAAAAGCAAAAGAACTGGATGTTACTTTCCCTAAAAAAACGCAATTTCATACAGGGTATCTTCCCTCGGGCTTCATCTTACAAGACTCCTTACTCACATTCCTTCCAACCCCCGAGTTCACACATCGCTATAAGGTAAGAAGACAAAAATGGAGAAATAGTTATCACTCTACTTCTTCCGAATTTCATCAGCTGATGCCAGGGGATACTATCGTCCACCTTCACCATGGGATCGGTAAATTTCTTGGAGTAGAAACGAAAAAAAATCACCTGGGGCAAGAAGCCGAATTTTTTCGGATTGAATACTCGGATAATAGCGCTCTTTATGTTCCGATAGCGCATTCCCATTTTATTACACCTTACATCGGATCCCATGAAGAAAGGCCTACCTTTAGCGTTTTAGGCACCAAAAAATGGCAAAAAATCTATGCAGACGCGCAAAAATCTATTCTAGGCTATGCGCAAGATCTTTTACAAAATACGGCCAAGCGCACCGTTGCTGCAGGTTTTTGTTTTCCCAAGGACTCCACCTACATGCAAATGTTTGAAGAGGAATTCCCGTTCTCCGAGACTGAAGATCAACTAAGAGCCATTGCTGAATTTAAATTAGACATGAGCTCCGATAAGGCTATGGATCGCCTCATCTGTGGAGATGTCGGATACGGAAAAACGGAAGTTGCTCTAAGGGCTGCTTTTAAAGCTGCTTTTGATGGGAAAAAACAAGTAGCCGTCTTAGTTCCTACTACATTACTTGCTATGCAACACTATGAGACATTCAAGGCAAGGATGGCCAATTTTCCTCTAAGCATAGCTCTTCTTTCCAGATTTTCTTCTGCTAAAAAGACTAGAGAAACGTTAGAAGAATTAAAAAATGGATCTATTGATATTGTTATAGGAACACATCGCCTCATCAGTAAAGATATTGCTTTTAAAGACCTGGGCCTTCTTATCATCGATGAAGAGCAGCGCTTTGGCGTTCGAGCAAAAGAGCATATTAAGTCTTTAAAGACGGGAGTTGATTGTCTTACTCTCTCGGCTACACCTATTCCAAGAACACTCTACATGTCTTTAATAGGAATTCGAGAAGTTTCCGTTATTAATACCCCACCTCACGATCGCCTTCCCATTAAGAGCATTGTAATTGAAAAAGACCAAGCAGTCATTGAACAAGCTATACTACGAGAATTTGCAAGAGAGGGTCAGGTCTTTTTCATCCATAACCGGATAGAAACCCTTCCTAAAGTATATCACGACTTGCAAAAACTTATCCCCTCTGCCAAAATTGTGATGGGTCACGGACAAATGGGCTCCGATGAGATTGAAGCCGTCTTCTCTTCTTTTAAATCAGGAGAAGCCGATATTTTACTTTCTACAACGATTGTAGAAAATGGTATTGACATCTCCAATGCCAATACCATTTTTATCGATCGAGCAGATCAATTCGGTATGGCAGATCTTTACCAGCTAAGAGGAAGAGTTGGAAGATGGAATCGCACTGCCTATGCTTATTTTCTTACTCCTAAAAATCAATGCCTTTCCGAGCTTGCTCAAAAAAGACTTAGGACCCTTGCCGATAGCTCGGGATACGGGAGCGGAATGAAAATTGCTTTACGAGATCTTGAACTTCGAGGCGCAGGTGATATTTTAGGAACCCAACAGTCAGGACAGATTTCGGCCGTAGGGTTTCATCTTTACTGTAAAATGCTTAAAAAAGCTGTAGAAGCTCTTAAAAACCAAAAGCCCCTGCAACTGACAGACACCAAACTAGAATTCACCACCGAGGCCAAGTTACCTGCCGACTATGTAAATGAACCCTCCTTACGTATGGAATTTTATTATCGCTTAGGAAATGCTAGCTCTTCTGAAGAAGTTGATGAAATCTTAGCCGAGTTACAAGACCGTTTTGGTAAGGCTCCTAAGGAAGCTCTCCTTCTTTGCCTTTTTTCTCGTATTAAAGTTGAAGCATCTTCTTTACATATCACCTGTATTAAATTCGATCGCTTCACCATGCAGGTCGAAAAACAATTAAAAGACACCACCGTCAAACAAATTTTTTCTATTCCTAGTCCTTTTCCTCAAATAAAAGCCTTTGAACAAAAAGTTGTACAAACTCTTAAAGAATGGAAGCCTAAAAAATGAGCCTTTTAATGCATAAGTCTACTCTATTCCTACTTCTCTTAATTGCTTCTTTAGTCACAAGCTGCGATAGATCTTTCTCTCCAAAGCAAAGCGACCCAACCTTACTTCCTAGGATCTACGAAGACGAAGCGATAGAGGTTTTACGAGTGGAAGGAAATAAAGTTGGAGCCCGATACGATCTTTCTGTTTTAGCTATCAGTGTAGGAACCATTGTACATGCTCCACATTCCGTGCTAAGAGGAGTTCTTTTTTCAAGCCCTCAAAAACTTACCCTTGAAGAAGGTATAGCCCTTGCAACAACCGTTGAATCTGCTTTACTTAACGCCGTCTACCAAAACCCCATTTTCGCAAAGTATTGCGAATCCATGAATGTCGTACAAAAGGTAGATTATCACAAAATAAGCGATAGCCAAGTTGGGATCCGAGTTGCCTTTTGGGATGAAAATGTCAATCGACCTTTATATCCTTACCTAGCAGAAATTCGTGCATTTGAAGGCAAGATCTATTGCTATTACGCAAATCCGACAACGCAAGCTCTAGAAGAAGATCCCGTTATTAGATCTTACGCCTATACACCTCCCGTCTTAGAGATTAAAAACTGAAAAAAAATTTGTATTATATTAATTTATCCCGGCCTTTCGGAATAAACTTATACAACCTCCTTGATTCTACATTCATGTTGGGTATTAACGGTTTATTAGATTTTTCATAGGATAATGTGACGGGGGCTTGATTTTGACCCTTACAATAAAAAAGAGTAGTTTTAGGCTCATCCCAAGTTTTACTAATATCGATAGAAAAAGAAGGATGAGACAGCCTCTGCATATAATCTCCGATTAACACATTTCCTCCACCTTCGCTATCTATGGAACAAAATATGTCAATTTCAGATAGGGCATTGACCTTATTCGGTAAAATCTTCACCTCTTCTTCTGCAGAGGGGTTTAGTATTTGTCTAAAGATATGGCATGGTTCAAAAACAGCATAAAATGGGTAACACTCTTCAGGAATAGACGTGAGGAAACCTGCCCACTTTTAGGCTAGTTTTTCATGAAATTTTCTAGTGGAATTAAAATCTACTCAAGCAGCCCTTTTGAAAAGATCAAAGCCTAACATTTCTAACCAATGCTTATGCTTTTCTCTGGAGAGTAATTCTGTCGGGCTTTTGCCAACTCTTTCCTTGCATTCACTTCTCATAAATAGGCGGTGATTTAAAAAGAATTGAAGAAAACCTAAATAGTCATTACCAACTTCTTTTCTTAAAGTGAAGTAGGTCCTAAGCCTGCTATTAAGATTTTCTACCATGGAATTGGCTCGAACTGTTTCATCTAATACTTGATTAACCCTGGCTTCAATCCAATAGAATTTTTCTCCCAACCGAGCCCTTAAGGCGTTATATTTTTCCCAACGCTTCAGGTTAGATGAGGCAATGCCTTTTAATTGATACATCTCTATGACATCTGCTAAAGGAACTTTAAATTCTTTGGCAATGAGACTGAAATACCCGTGCATTATTGGAACGAATTCTAAGAGATTCTCTATGTGATTTTCTAAATATCTACGTACAGGCTCGATCCTGTGCTTGCATAATTCTTCTCTTGACCGCAGCTCCTCAACTATAAACTTAAGGAGTTCTTTTCTCTCTTCATAAGATGCTCCCACCAAGGAGAGTGTCATTCCTCAACCAGTCGTATAAAATATCCAGATCATTAGAAAGAGAAAAAGCCTTCATTGAAGAGCTTTCCGCCTCAATTAAATTTTCTAATAAGCTCTGTCTATTCTCATCTTCTTTCCATTTTCCTCTGGGATTTTTTATTTTATGCTGTAGATCTTCAAGAATCTTGAGAGCCTCTAGAGCTCGATTATCAATATAGCTCAAAAGCTCTAAAAAGGGCTTTATCGCATGAAAGACATCCCCATGTGCAGGAATATCAGACCAGGCGTCTTCTTGTCCCTTCCGTGCAGATGCCCCTCCATCTATAACTGTAAAGTCAGGCCTCAATCCCTGCTTTACTCGAAGGTCTAATAAGTTCACTCCCCATACATTAGCATCGCAAGTTGGGGCTAAATCTAAAAGATAACAATAAGTTGATCTTGCACAACAGCCTACTAAAACGCAGTCGTTAGCAGGGTAGATTTCATCATGAAGACCTACTTTAACCTTAGAAAGGTCTTGTTGGCTGTTGATAGTTTTTATCGTTTCCTGTTTTTCGTATAAGATATTATGAATCGTTCCTTTACAAAGATGGTAATCTAAAAGATCTCGGCAAAATTCAATCGTTCCCTGATAAGAGGATTTACATATGAAGGTCAATCCAAATACTGTTTGCTTAATCCATTTCTTTGTCACTGGTATATGAAACAAAATTTCATCATCAGCAAGAGTGGATTTTTTTTCAAAAGCCTCAATGATTCCATTTAGAGCTATTTCTCTTTGCTCATAGATGAACTTTCTACTCACATCATAGAGATTTGCTATATGTGAAATAGGGGTGTTCTTTCTAACGGCTTCAATCGCAATTGCCTGACGCTGAATAGCATTAAGAAAATGTGC
>JAZKAC010000079.1:0-4261 GCA_040389325.1 Chlamydiota bacterium
TCCAGCTTTTTTCTCCGTTTATAGGTCTCTTTGTCTTTTTTTGAGTAGACTTCCTTTTTAAGGCCAGATTCTTGACAGGTAATTAATTCTAGGTGTCCTGGATGTTTTGCAGGACGTCTAATCACCCTCGCTTGAAAAGAAGAGATCGGCTCTTTACCAAAGATCAGATAGCTAAACTTTTCATCTTCGTAGCCAAGATCTGCAGATTTAAGATGTCTATGCATGGAGGACCTTGCAACTCGAACCGAAAAATGACACCAGTCCCCCTTAAGAAGAGGGCAAGCAAGAACGTGAGGACAAGGGGCCCAAATGTGTCCTCCAAAATTTTTCAAGATCTCCCGAATTTTCATTAATTTAGCGTAGCCGCTTGGAGTGCCTGGCTCTACGATGACAATCACTTTATTTGTCGCGTTCCAAAGAGTCGATAAAAGAGGAAGCCAAGAAGCTTCCTTCAGCTCTCCGATAGAGTAGGATAAAAGAACAAGATCATGAGGCTCCACTTCAAAAGTCTTTTCCACATCACAACTTTTCCAAGTTGCCTTTTGAATGGAAGAAGAAGAGGCTCGTTTAGCTAGCTCCTTTCCAAGATCCATGAATAGTCGATCTTTTTCCAGTAAGGTGCATTTTGTAAGATCACTAAAGAGCTCGGAAGCAGCCCATAGGCCAGTTCCTGGCCCCGCTCCAACATCTAAAAATGACCAGATGGATAAAGAAGGACATCTTACTATCATCTCTTCTAAAACTTTAGAAATGGCAGAAAATGTGCCAGGAAGTCTTGTGAATAGATAGGCTTTTCTCTCTTCTTCCGTTTGCAAAAAAAGACCAGATTCTGCGCGGTAGCGCGCAGAAATCCGCTCAAAAGCTTTTGCAAAATCGGCCCGCTTCTTAGAAGAAAAGAACTCTTCTTGCAGACCTTCTAATATCTTTCCTAATTGAGAATGCATCATATTCAATATGATAACTTAACTTCTTTTAATCTCACAAGAGCAAAAGTTTGTTTTCTCTAGCAGAAAAACCCTGCCCAACCTATATATAAAACTTTACTTTCTACTAAGAGCTTTTCTATGACTACCCAAGAACATAAACGTTTAGAGATCTCATACTCCCCGCCTATTCATCCTTGGAAGAAATGGGGCACCTATCTATCCGAAAGATCTTGGGGCAGCGTACGAGAAGATTATAGTATTGATGGTAACGCTTGGAATTACTTCCCTCACGATGCAGCAAGATCTAGAGCTTACCGCTGGGGGGATGACGGCTTGGCGGGATTTTGTGATCAGTATCAAATACTGATCTTTTCTTTTGCTTTTTGGAATCAAAAAGACCCCATCTTAAAAGAGCGCTTATTTGGCTTGAATCCCTCCGAAGGTAACCATGGAGAGGATGTCAAAGAGTGTTACTTCTATTTAGATGCAACTCCTACTCACTCTTATATGAAGTACCTCTACAAATATCCTCAAAGCGAATTCCCCTATCAACATCTTGTAGAGGAAAATAGAAAAAGAACGGAAAAAGACCCCGAGTATGAGATCCTCGACACAGGGATATTCGATCAAAGCAGGTATTTTGACATTTTCATAGAATACGCTAAAAATGACACCGACGACACCGTGATCCGTATCGAAATATTCAATAGAGGCGATCTTCCTGCCTCTATTGATGTTCTTCCTCAACTATGGTTTCGCAACCGTTGGTCGTGGGCATCCAATTTAACACACATCCCGGAAATTGCAGAGGGCCCTAAACTAGAAAACGTCTCCTCTCTTTTTGCTGATTCTACTAACCACGCTCCCATGAAATATCTTTCCTTTGAATACCAACTAGAACCTATGCTCCTTTATGGAGATACCCCATCCAAACTCTTATTCACGAATAACGAAACCAATAACGAACATCTTTTCGGATCCAACGCCCCCAATAGAACTCCTTATGTAAAAGATGCCTTTCACCGCCATCTCATCGATAAGGAAGATTGTGTTAATCCAGAAAAAAAAGGAACAAAAGCTGCCTTTCACTACGAAAACGTAACAATAAACCCAGGTGATTCTAAAGTCTTTCGCTTAAGACTTACCAACACTTCCCTAAAATCACCTCTAGAAGATGTAGACTCCATTATCGCCTTAAGAAAAAAAGAAGCCGATGAATTTTATGCAACCCTGCTCCCTTCAAAGACATCAGAGGAGGACAGAAAAATTCATAGACAAGCTCTAGCGGGAATGCTCTGGTCTAAACAGTTTTATTTCTATAACGTCAAAGAGTGGCTTAAAGGAGATAACCCTCAAGCCCCCGTTCCCAAATCTAGGCACAACATTCGCAACATTCATTGGGAACATCTTTCCGCCAATAATGTAATCTCCATGCCCGATAAATGGGAATACCCGTGGTTTGCCTCTTGGGATTTAGCCTTTCACTCCGTCGCCTTATCTCTTGTTGACTTTGAGCTTGCTAAAGATCAAATCCACCTTGTCCTTTCCCATCTATATCAACATCCAAATGGTCAAGTTCCCGCTTACGAATGGGAGTTTTCTAATCTAAATCCTCCTGTTCAAGCTTGGGCTCTTAGAAGAATCTACTGTATGGAAAAAGATAAAAAGATCGAAGGAGATCACGACTTTCTCAAACGTTGTTTTTTAAAACTTCTCCGCAACTTCGGATGGTGGGTAAATAAAGTTGATAGAGAAGGCAATAACTTCTTTGAAGGAGGTTTTTTAGGCCTTGATAACATCTCCGTGCTGGATCGAGATAAACCTCTCTTAGGAGGTGGTCATCTCGAAGAATCCGACGGAACGGGATGGATGGGTTTTTTCTCTCTTAACATGCTGAAGATCGCTTTAGAACTTTCTAAAAAAGATCACGTCTTCGAAGGTCTTGCAATCTGTTTTTTTGAGTACTTCGTCTATGTTGCCATTGCTATGCAACCAACAAAAAATCGTCCCGTTTCCATGTGGGATGAAACGGATGGATTTTTTTATGATATTCTTTCTTACCCGACAGGAGCTTATCAAGCTTTAAAAGTCAGATCTTTTGTTGGAGTAATCCCCTTTTACTCTTTAGATTTTTTAGAAGAAGAAGAAATCAAAGAACTGCCTAAATTCCATCGCCACTTCACCATGTTCTTAAAAACCAATGCGGAGATGACCCAAAACTGCGTCTCCATCTTTGAAAAAGATGGAAAAAACATATATCTATTCTCTTTAATGACCATGGATCAGATGAAACGCTTTCTTCAAAAGCTTTTTGATCCAAATGAGTTTTTCTCCGACCATGGGCTGCGCAGCTTATCTAAATTCCATGAAAAGAACCCTCTTTTCTACGAAGAAAACCAAATCAGTTATGAGCCTGGGGAATCTTTCGAAAAAATCAAAGGGGGCAATTCTAACTGGAGAGGTCCTATCTGGATCCCAACAAATTTTCTGGTCTTAGGCTCTTTATTAAGACTCAGAAAAGTACTTGGAGACTCGGCAGAATTTGAGATCGGAGGAACTTCCCTTTCTTTAAAAGCACTATGTAACACTCTACGAAATAGATTGATCGATTTATTTAGAGAAGATAGTTCGGGAAAAAGACCCTCTCACGGAGACTACCTTCGCTTTAGAGATGATCCTCATTGGAAAGATCTTATCTTATTTTATGAGCATTATCATGGAGATTCAGGAAAAGGACTTGGAGCCTCTCATCAAACTGGCTGGAGTGGGCTCGTGGCTAACCTTATTGCAGATTTGGAATAACCAAGCTTTAACGCTTAAGCTCTCTACTTCTAAGAGTTTTTATAGAAATAGGTTTTGCATTAACATACTCTTTGAAAACATGCCGCGTTAGTCTTATTTCTTTACATCTTTGCTTAGCTTCACGGGAAGTCTCTATGTCATTTTCAGGCGCTATAAAAGGAGGAGCCTTGAGACTTTTCCATTCGTCAATTCGATAAAACTCTTTCCCCATGTGAGTTATTTTTAAACCCCCTTTGGAAATAAGTGTTTCAAGTTTTTTCGGTTCCACATCCACTAACCACACACGCACGGATGAAGTGTGTATATACTCAGGCTCCATATCTTCAAAACATTCCAAAACAAGGCTACTTTGCTTAAGCGTGCAGACATACTCATCTTCAATAAAATAAGGTTGATAGTGGATTTCGCTACCTCCACAGGCTTTTGCGATGTCTCCAGCCATATGCAAAGGGAGAGAATCATAAAAGTCATTTTTAAGCTTTGTCGATATCATAGTTGCCTTCGGGTTTCGAATTATCGGCAATAATGTATCA
>JAZKAC010000080.1:0-5412 GCA_040389325.1 Chlamydiota bacterium
AATTTCTCATTGCATTGGAATGAATAATCTTGGTATCGTCAGGTTCTCGTTTACCTGTCCATTCTTTCCTACAAGAGCGAGGAGCGAGAAGTGGTTCCAAAATAAACTAAGATTAAGGAATTTAAATGTTAAAAAAACTTACTAAGTTAGTTTGCTTCACCTCTGTAGCTTTATCGGCAACACTCAGTGCAGATGGTGTGAATAATGATGCTAATGAAAAAATGCAAAGCCCTGAAATATACCACGGAGGTTTTACTCTTGGATTAAGTGTGGAAGCTTCTAGTCGTGGCGCCATTCCTTATCTAACCTTTGGTTACATTAGCAAATGCTTTTTATTTGATGTCGGTTTTAACTACTACAACGTAAACTTTGATTCGGAGCATTCAAATTTTGCTGATCTAAAGGGAAATCTAGGTTTGCGTTCTCGAATTTACCAAAACTTATTTTTCACATTTGGGGCCACAGGTTCGGTTCTCTTAGGAAATCATTTTTTCTTTGACCAAACTCCTTACTCTGTCGGAGCTTTTACGGGGCTTGATTTACAAATTACAAAACATTTCCTGTTATCGGGAAAGATCAATCCTTATGTTTTTGATCATTTAGATGAAGACTTTAATGTTAATGCCGTATTTGGATCAGGTTCAATTGCCCTTTCTTACGTGTTTTAAGTAGAAAAAATACGCCGCACGATTCTTAAACCTATGCAAAAAACTTTGTTTTTTTTGCATAGGTTTTTTTTATCCCTGTCGAAATAGAGTTTTTTCTATCTATCTTTATTCGTTTTATTGTAGGATTTTTTTCTTCCAATACGGTTTTGTGATAATTGTTTTAAAAAACAGGTGTAAAATGATTTGTGATAGGATTAGGTCGTTTTTAATAGATGGTGGGGTTGCTTTTAAAGAAATCGATCACGCTCCGATGTTTACAAGTGATGAAGAGGAATCTATAACGGGGTTGCCTGCAAGCCAAGGGGCTAAATCTCTTTTGTTAAAGACGTCACAACAAAAGGTAGAGAGTTTTGTTCTAGCCGTTTTGCCAGGAGATGAGCAACTTGATATGGCCCGAGTAAAAAAAGAGATTTTGAAGGCATCTAAACTTTCCTTTGCTAGTGAGGCAGATGTAAATGCAGTATTGAAGTGCACTTTAGGTAAGTTCAACTGGATATTGAAACCAAGACAATACTTCAAAACAAAGTTCTGCTAATCGCAGAGGAATTGAAGTCGGAGAAATCCCTATAGAGGTAGTTGATTTTCTGTAAACACCGGCCCATTTCCAAACCTTTCCAAACATAGCTTGATGAATGGACTTTAATTCTCCAACCTGAAACCAATCTTTGAGATCGTTAGATGGCCTACGCAAATATTTTTGCTGTGCATGCATAATATTTTCAGCCTCTACTCTATTCAAATCATTTAAATTATGAACCCAAAGAGGAATAAGGTCGCTGCAATCAGCTATAGGGGTTGCTCCCTCCGGAAATTCAAAATATTCCGACATTTTTTTACTCTTCCCACAGTTTGGAATTGGGTCCTTTCAAAAGACGTTCCTCTTCTTGCTTTAATAATTCTTCAATGAATAGAGAGTCTGGTTGCTGATTTTCTAAATTCATAGTTCCTTTGAGGTGTCTAATTTGTTTTTCAGCGATTTTTCTAGCTTGCTTGCGTCGAATGATCTCAATTGAATCATGTAGCAAAGGAGAGATTATAAGATCACATGAAATTGCATTAAGAATCTTATGCAGAGTTGATAAGCTCACATCCTTTTGTCCTTGTTCAACGCGAGAAATGGTTGATCGTAGTCATTTCGACATCTCCCATTTTGTTTGTACGGAAGTAAACGGTAGATGCTTTAGGGCCTAGAGGTTGAGCAGGAGGTGCGTTAGTCTTATCGCTGGAAAATGTGAAATATTAATATTGTGGTTATCTTTTCTGATTCGAGTTGTTCAATATAGAAACGGCACTTGAAATTTTTTTCTTTGTATTTTGAGGTCTTGTTTAAGATCTTCCGGAAAAGGAAAGAAGTGGATGGGAATACAAAACTTAGGAAGCTTAAGTGATAACGCTTCTTGAAGAGCTTCTTTAGAGGGTAAAGAAGAGTTCGTGTGGAGAAAGGCTACTGGCCTTTTTCCATATTCTAAATCATCGATGGGGATGACAACGGAAGCTATGATGTCGGGGATCGTGTTTAATACCTTTTCAATCTCTTCTGGGTGGATGTTTTCTCCTCCAGAGATAAAAAGATTGTCTTTTCTTCCTTTATAAAGAAGGTGTCCTTCTTTCGTAAGAGCTCCTAGGTCTCCTGTAGAAAACCATCCGGCTTGAGTTAAGGGAAGTACAGGTTTAGATCCTAGATCATAGCCTGAAAATAAGGTCTTTCCTCTAACGAGGATTTCTCCTGTCTCATCGATCATAAGCTCTCTTCCTGGTAGGGGCTTGCCCAGGTGAAGGGGGGATAAGGAATCGCTAGGCAAGGACATAGTCACTTGAGAGGCCGTCTCCGTTAATCCATATGTTGTTCTGACGGGAAGTTTTTTTAGAATGGCTTTTTGAAGTAAAGCCTCCGAGATGGGGGCTCCCCCTAGAAGTAAACATCGAAGGGAGGGGAAGTGTTGCGTGTTTTCTAAAAGCCTTTGCAGTTGAGTCGGAACAAGGGATAGGTGACTTGCTAAAGAGGAAAGGGGAGAGAAAAAAGGAGCTAGTAAAATAGTGCTAGTCGTTGTTAAGCAGCGAAAAAGGATACTTAGCCCGCTTACATGAAATAAAGGAACGGAAAGGAGCCATGTGCCGAGATTTAAATCCAAGAAAGGGGCAGATCCTAAGGCACTTTCCATAAAATGAGAAAAATCTAAAGAGACAAGCTTTGGATGGCCGCTGCTGCCTGAAGTATAAAGTAAGATGGCAGGTGGCAGCGAATCTTGTGAAGGTAGTTTTTGTAGGTAAGAGCTTTTTATATCGATAAAAAAAGAAATGCGAGCCTTTTCTAAAAGAGAAGGTAAAGCTTCTTTAGGAAGGCGAAAGCTTAAAGGGCAGGGGGTTGCCTTTAAAAGAAATAAAGAGAGGATTGTGATGATACAAGATAGATTTGAATTGGCTACAAAGGCTACTCTAGAGCCTGTAAAAATACCTTGTTTTTGCAGCTCTAGAGCTTTCTTATCTACCAGGATAGATAAAGTTTCATAACTTAAGATTTCTTCTTCTGTCTGTATAGCTATGGAAGAAGCATTTTCTAACGGAATGGAAAATGCCTTAAAAAGCCAAGAAGACATTATAAGATCCAGCCCAAAGAAAGCAAAATCGTATAAATAATGAGAAGCTGCCCTGTTTTAACTAAAACTATGTTTAATTCTCTAGGATTTTCATGGTAAAAAACCGTGCGAAGGCAAGAGACGGAAGGGATGAAGAAGAGTAAAGAGATAAGAGTTAAAGGATGAGTAAAGAGAAAAAAATAGGGGATGAGTCCTGCGAGGCAAAGACAGGTTAAGTATTCCATCTTGGCAAAGTCCCTACCGAATCGTACGGCTAAAGTTTTTTTGCCAACAAGAGCATCTTCTTCAACATCACGAAGGTTGTTCACGCAAATGATTGCCGTAGAAATAGCCCCGATTCCTATACCTACTAAAGCGGCATCCCAAGAAAATCGTCCTGTTTGAAGAAAATACGTTCCTAAAACGGCGACGGGGCCGAAGAAAAAGAAGACAAAAAGATCTCCTAATCCTAGATAAGCAAGAGAGTAGCGACCTGCCGTATATAAGATTGCTAAAACTAAAGAGAGAATAAGCAGCCCTACGATGAAAATCCCCCCGTGTAAAGTTAGGTAAAGGCCTGCAAAAGTTGTAATGCTTAAGCTTAATAAGATTGCTTTTTTCATGGTAAATAACGAGACGAGACCTGCTTGAGTAACTCTTAAGTGTCCTTTTCTATCTGCTGTGTCAGCCCCTTTTAAGAAGTCAAAGTAGTCGTTAGCCAGGTTGGTGGTAATTTGAATGCCAAGAGCTGTGAGTAGAGTGAAAAGGAAAAGAAGGGGCAAGAAAGCCCCTTCTGCGAAAGCTAAAGTAGAACCCAAGAGGACAGGACTCATACTTGCGCATAATGTCTTAGGCCTTGCGGCCGTTATCCAGATGTCTAAAGAGTTCATAAATTATGGCCTTTTGGGAAACTGTTGAAAATTGGGTTTTCTTTTTTCTAAAAAGGCTTTATGCCCTTCTTGAGCTTCTTCTGTCATATAGTAAAGAAGAGTTGCGTTGCCTGCAAGTTCTTGAAGTCCTGACTGACCGTCGCAGTCTGCGTTAAGAGCCGACTTTAGGCAGCGAAGCGCTAGAGGGGAATGCTCTAACATCTCTTTACACCACTCTATCGTTGTTTCTTCCAGTTCTTCGTAAGGAACTACATGGTTAATAAGACCCATGTCAAGAGCTTCTTTTGCGCTATAGCGTCTGCATAGGTACCAGATCTCTCTAGCTTTTTTTTGTCCTACGAGGCGAGAAAGATAGCTAGCTCCAAAGCCTCCATCAAAAGAACCTACCTTAGGTCCCGTTTGTCCAAAGACTGCGTTATCGGCTGCTATGGTAAGATCGCATATAACATGTAAGACATGACCACCTCCTATTGCGTAGCCTGCAACCATGGCAACAACAGGTTTGGGACAGGTGCGGATTTGTCTTTGTAAGTCTAGAACGTTGAGTCTTTGAGTGCCTGATTCATCGCTATATCCCGCTTCCTTTCGAATCCGCTGATCTCCGCCCGAGCAAAAAGCTTCTTTACCCTGACCTGTTAAAATAATCACCCCGACGGTTTCATCTTCTCTTGCATTATTTAGGGCGTGAGACATTTCTTGAACCGTAAGGGGTCGAAAGGCATTTCTGACTTCGGGTCTATTAATGGTGATTTTTGCAATACCTTCATATTTATGGTAGAGGATGTCTTGGTAAGAGCCTTCGACTGTCCAATTGATAGTTTCTTGTTTAGTAAGAGTTGTTTCCATAGTCTTCCCGGTTTATAGGTAAAAATGATAGGTATAACGTATCTTCCAAGAGGAAATTTAAGTCAAATAGTACTTTGTGAGAATAGCTGTTTTTTATCGAATGTATAAAATATTTTTTTATTCGATAAAAAAGTTTGTCGTGGGTGTTGTAAATCCAACCTCCAAACCTGAGACTAAGTATTGTTAAAAAAGTGAATATTATGTTATAAATTAAGATTCCGAGGAGAATTTATATGGGACAAGTTTTTGGAATTACAACATTAGATGCGTTGTTTAAGTGGGTGCTTGGCGAAGACCCAAGTTCCGAGGTGATTCGTGCCTCTTTTTTTCATGCATTTGCCCCTCATCTTAATATTCGATCATCAACTCGTATCGACGACCATATGCAGCCATTGAAAGAATTGCAAAATTTACGTCATATGGTTAATAACA